>NZ_WBSL01000020.1 GCF_009377345.1 Deinococcus terrestris
CGCCGTCACCATCAGCAGGTCGCCTTCAGAACGTGGCAAGAGATCGTGTGGCAGGTGGCCTGAACTTCAGGCCACCTGCCTTCCAGGGCCCCTCTGGTTCCTGCGCGCCAACAACTTGCCACAACCAACTCGCAGAGACGCTGATCCGGACCTTCGAGGCCAACCTGGGCAAACGCCGGGCCGACCTCGACGAGGACCTGAAAGTGCTGGCGGCTGGAAGGCCGGACTTTAAAATCCTGCGGGGAATGGCGCATCTCCTGACCAACGGGTCGAGTACCTTCGAGGCAGGCGGGGACGTGGAGCCGTCCCTGGTTCGGGAGCGGGTCTTCGAGCTGGCCCAGGCGCATCCCCCCAGCCGACTGCGGCGTGACCTCGTGCTGGAGCAGGCCGCCCGGTCCCTCTCGGTCGAGCGGCCCCTCTCGGCTGAGGACGTGGCCGCCGCCCTCTATGCCGATCTTCCGGACCAGCAGACCCTGGTGGCCTTTGATCCGCCCGAGCCGCAGGCCCTGATCGAGCGGTGGGATCTCGCCCAGGCGCAGGGGGTGCTGTACCGGGCCTACAGCCTCATCCTCACGGCCCGGCCCAATGAGCCTGCCCGGTACAAGCAACTGTTGAAATACACGCGTTTTTTCGGCCTGATGCTGACGGTGGAGGGCGATCCGGTCCACGGCTTCACCCTCACCCTGGATGGTCCGACCTCGCTCTTTGGCGGGACTACCCGCTACGGGCTGGCGCTGTCGAAGTTTTTGCCCGCGCTGCTGCACGTCACGAAATGGGACCTCACGGCCACCCTCAAACCCCGCCGGGACCTCGCCTGGGTGGACCCCAAAGACGAGGAATGGCAGTTCGGGTTGACGAGTGAGGACGGGTACGTCAGCCACTACCCCGAGCCCAAGGAGTACGACAGCGCCCTGGAGAGTGGCTTCTCCGAGCGCTTCGCCAAGTTGGAGACCCCCTGGCGGCTGGAGCGCGAGGTGGACCTTGTGCCCGTGCCGGGGGGGGTGATCCTGCCGGATTTCCGCCTCGCCCACGAGGACGGGCGCAGCGTGCTGGTGGAGATCGTGGGCTACTGGCGCCCGGAGTACCTACGGAAAAAGTTCGACCTGCTGCGGAAGTCGGGACGCACGGACGTGATCGTCTGCGTCTCCGAGCGGCTCAATCTGGAGCGGGCGGGGGTGGACCCCAGCGACTTCGACGAGCGGCTGGTGTGGTTCAAAGGAATTTTGAATCCAAGAGAGGTATTGGCTATGGCCGAGCGGCTGACGACAAAGCCGTTCTCCACCGGATGACCCTGCGTTGCGGGAGGCCTCATTAAGAATAACTCCCCCCTGGCTCTTCCGGCTGGGCAATAGCTTCATTCGCTACATTTGGGGTATCTTCCCTCCAACATTCAATGCAGTGTCGCATCCCGACCCTCTCTCGGGGATGCTTGGGGGGACCTATGCACCGTGCTCTGCCTCTTGTTTCCGTCACCTCGGCTCTCCTGCTCAGTGGCTGTGGACTGTTCACGTCGCCGAACGACCCCAACGCGCTGACCGTGCAAACCGCTCAGGGAAATGACCTTGCCCCTGTTTCCGGTGCCAGTCTGATTGCAAATCGAGCAGCAAACTTGGAGGCACATGAAAGGCAAACGGTACACCGAACAACAGATCCTGGACATCCTCGGGCAGCTTGAGGCAGGCACGCCGCTGAGCGATCTGACGCGACTCCATGGAGTCGCGATGACGACCATCTACCGCTGGAAAGCCAAATACGGTGGGATGACCAAAGACGAGACCCGCAAGTTTCGCCAGTTGGAAGCAGAAAACCAGCGCCTGAAGAAGTTGGTAGCGGATCTGTCGCTCGACAACGCCATGCTGAAGGAGGTGGTGGGGCGAAAGTGGTGACGCCTGGGACGTCGTCCCAGGCGCAGACGCCCCTCAAAAAGCAGATGGTGACCCTGCTGCGGGATTCTTTTGCGGTCAGCGAACGTCGGGCCTGCCGGGTGCTGGGCTTTTCCCGGACCACGCAAAGACGGAACAGCCCCAAAAGGGAAAAAGACCAACGCCTGGTCGAGCGTCTCCGCACACTGGCCCGAGAGCGACCTCGGTTCGGGTACCGGCGGATTCACCTGATGCTGGGTCGAGAGGGCGAGACCGTCAACCACAAGCGCGTCTACCGGATCTACCGGGCTGAAGGGCTGGCCGTTCGAAAGAAGGAGCGCCGCAAGCTCAGTGTAGGAGAGCGACAGCAGAAACCTGCGGTTTCTGCGCCCAATCAGCGGTGGAGCCTCGACTTCATGTCGGACCAGCTGGCCTCCGGGCAGCGGTTTCGGGTCCTGAACGTCGTGGATGACTTCACCCGGGAGTGCCTGGTGATGCACGTCGGGACCTCCATCACCGGGCATGACGTCGTCCGCGCTCTGGAAGCGGTGGTCCGCTTCCGGGGGGCACCGCAGTCGATCACCACCGACAATGGCCCAGAGTTCGCGGGCAAGGGCCTGGATCTCTGGACCCATGGGCGTGGCATCACGCACACCTTCATCCGGCCGGGGAAGCCCGTCGAGAACGCTTACATCGAGAGTTTCAACGGCCGTGTCCGGGACGGGTGTCTGAATCTGCACTGGTTCCAAAGCTTGGATCAGGCACGCCTGATCCTCTCTGCCTGGCGCCAGGACTACAACGCCGTCAGGCCGCATACCTCGCTCGGTGGACGGACCCCGAACGAATTCGCCCGCCTCGAACAGGCGGGCTGAGGTACGCTGACTTTTGCAAATCGGCTGGTACCGCAATTGGGGCACCCTCAGAAAGGTGAATCTCAGCGGCAAGAACGTGGTGGTCGTGAGTAAAGATGCCCGTGCCCCCGAGAGCGCCGCCATCTGGCAAGGCGACCTCCGGCAGTTGCAAGGCAGTCCTGCGGACGTCACGTATCTGCTCCTCCCCGGTGGGGCGACCGACGCCGAGATCCAGGCCCGTGCCCAGGAACTCCGCACGGCGGCTGCGGGCCTGAGTGGCGTGAATGTGGTGGTGGCGAGCGCCCCTCCCGGCCCGGACTCGGCACTGGGCAAGGTGCTGGACCAGTGGGGGACCGACTTGCGCGACGTGAAGGCTACCTGGAACGGCGGCAGCGTCCAGGCCATTGCCGTGGGTGACTCGGGCATCGGCAAGAGCTTCCAGGGCAGCGTTCAGCTTGACGCCGTGCTGTACGGCAACGACGCCTGCGGCGACAAGGCTCCCGTCAATGACATCAGCGGCAAGGCGGCGGTGATTCTGCGCGGCACCTGCGGCTTTACCGATAAGGTCAAGGCCGCCACCAAGCGCGGCGCGGCGGCCGTGCTGCTGGTCAACAACGACAGTCCCATCGGGGTGATTCGCGGCGACTGCAACGACACCTGTAAGACGGCCATTCTCGCCATGCTGCCCAAAGCCGAGGGGACGCAGCTTGTCGGGGCGCTCCAGGGAGGCCAGGCCGCCCGGGTCACACTCACCAACCTGCGCGTCGCTCCGGGCGTGCTGCGAATCTCCCCTGACGGCAGTGCCACGGACACCGGCCCGATTCCCTACGTGTTCAACTCCCTGCTGGAGGCGGACGGGGAAAAGCCGGTGGACCCCTTCGCGTCGGTCCGCAAAGAAGGCGAGTACCTCAGTTGGGAAACTGCCCTGAAAACCCGCCTGCAAAGCGAGGAAAAGAGCGGTAAGGTCACGGTCACCCCGGTCTTCAGGGGGGAGGTTGCCAAAGATCCGGGCTGGCGCAAGGAGATGATCTACGCCGACGTGACCCTCCCGACCAACTTCGCGCAGTTCGACACGCTGGAGCTGGACCGCGCCCTGACCTGCACCACGGACCGCAAGTCGGGGTGCCCGCCCTGGGATTACGAGACCAATCTCTACATCTGCGACCCCCTCGACCTGACCAAGTGCACCCAGGAAATCGCCCGCGACATCACGCCCTACTGGAACAGCGGTCGCTGGGTCACCGACGTGAGCCCGCTCCTGGCCGTCCTGCGTGAAAAGGCCGTCAACGGCAAAGTGCGTCTGGCCTACTGGTCGGTTCAGCCCTACAAAGTGACCATGAACCTGCGCTTCCAGAACAGGGGCAACAGCCTGATTCCGGTCTGGGCGGTGCCCCTCAAGTTCGGCGGCGCGATGGGGGACGGGGCCTACAACACCCGTCAGGCCCCGGTGACCTTCGAGCAGCCCGCCTGGGCGAAAAAGGTGGAGTTCTCGACGCTGGCGACCGGGCACGGGTTCAATGACAGCAAGAGTTGCGCCGAGTTTTGCAACACGGTCCACCATGTCACGGTTAGTGGCCGCGACTTCATACTGAGCAACCCGGTGGCGGAGACGGTCTTTGGGTGCTTCGAGCAAGTCAAAGATGGTGTGGTGCCCAACCAGGCGGGCACCTGGGTGTACGGCCGCAACAACTGGTGCCCCGGCCAGGGGGTGAAGCTCTGGAATGCCGATCTCAGCGCGGCCGTCACCGGCGTGGGTCCCCATACCTTGACCTACAAGGCGCTGGTGGACGGCGTGGATCACGTGTCTGTGCTGGAAGCAGGGGCCACGCGGGACGCCAGCATCCACATGACCAGTTGGCTGGTCTATTACGCCGAGCGCGGCGCGGCCCTGCCCGAGAAGCCCAGCGTGAAGCAGTGAGTCACTGTCCATAGAGTTGGGGAGGAACAGGAACCTGCGCCAAGCGCCCTAGAGCTTGGGGTGAGGCATTTGCCTCACCCCTTTCATCGCCTGGCTCGTTGCAAGAAGACCTGGGCTGCTGGGGACGCCTCCGACAGCGAGCGCCCCACGAAGCCCACTTGCCGCTCTATGCGGGGCGACGCGGACTGCAACAGGGGTGACATGCTGCACAGGGAACAGGATGGCGGCGACTTCATGCCGCAGATCGACCCCCGAGGAAGCGGCCCGGCGCCGCGCCGACACGCAGGAGAGGGAGCCAGGGCTCGGGCGAAGGGATGGTACAGATCAACAGACAGCCGAAGCCGTCCCTCAGGTGTTGAGGAAGTCTTCGGGTTCAATGTCCCCCATCGCGTCCCCGATTGCCTCCCCCAGTGCCGCTTTCCACTCCGTTACGCCCCCCTTGATCTTGACGTCGTTGAGCCGGATGTCCGGTTGCCGGGCGGCCACCACCCGCACCGCCACGTCCTCCCCCAGTTCCCCCTGGATGCGCGGCTCCAGGCTCTCCCATAGGTAGTCAATCAAACGCTCCACATTCCACTTGCGGGTGTTGGTGGCGGCGGCACTCACCTTGATCTGGATGTCGTCGGGGGCACGAACCGGATTTCCACGGATCTGTCCATGACGTAACCTCGCTGCCTCGTTCTGATCCCGGCTTTCGCACGTCTGGAAGGGACTTGACGCGGAACCTGACCTCGCTCACTATATCCCCAACTATCTAAGAGTTGTTAGATAGTTGGAGGTCCCCCCGCATGCCGCCCCGTCTGACCGCGCTCCGCCATACCCTGCTGCGCACCCTCACCCGCCTCACCCGTGAGCAGGGCGCCCCACCGAGCGCCGCCGAACTGGCCAGCGCCTGCGGCCTGACCCCCGCGACCATCTCCTTCCACCTCAAAGCCCTGCGGGGTCTGGGGTTCATCGAAAAACAGGGCACCTACGGGCGGCTCTACCTCACCGAGAAAGCCCGCTTGCTGGTGGGCGAGGGCATTCCCATCTACGGGCAGATCGCTGCTGGCCCGCCCGTGCTCGCGGATCAAGCGCCCGATCACCGCACGCCCAGCCTGGATGTCCTCCTGGGCGTGCGGGACGGCGACTTCCTGCTGGAGGTACGGGGCGACTCCATGACCGGGATCGGCGTGATGGACGGGGATTACGTGCTGGTCCGCCCAGCCGTGGAAGTGTTGGACGGGGAAGTGGCGGTGGTCCTGATTCCTGGCGAGAATGCGGCGACCTTAAAGCGCCTCTACCGCTTCGGCGATGAAGTGGTGCTGATGAGTGAGAACCCGGAGCATCCGCGCATGGCGTTCCCCGCAGGAGACGTGCAGGTGCAGGGCCGGATGGTGGCGAGGCTCGGCATGGGGGTGCCGCGCACCACGCAGGGGAGGGGCTGAGTCATGGCTCCTGGACGCACGCCCCTGGTGGCCTGTGTCCAACTCGCGCCCTGGCCGCTGGTGCTGCTCGCCCGGCAGCATCCCGGCATCCCCGTGGCCGTCCTTGGGGAGGGGAGCCGCAAGGTCGTGTTCGCGTCCGCTGAGGCCCTTGAAGCAGGGGTCCAACCCGGCATGCGGGAGACAGCGGCGCTCTCCCGCTGCCCGGAGTTGCACGCCGAAGTGGTCAGCGCACCGACGGCCACAGCAGCATGGGCCGAGCTGCTGGAAGTCCTCTACGCCCGCTACAGCGACCGGGTGGAAGGCCGGGAGCCGGGCCTGGCGTACCTGAAGGTGAGTGCTCCGGCCGCCCGTGATCTGGCCGCCGCGCTGCACACCCCGGTGGGCCTGGCCGCCAGTCTGGAAGTCGCGCAGCTTGCCGCGCTGAGAGCCAGTCCGGGGGAAGTGCGGGAGGTTGTACCGGGCGTGGAGTCCGCCTTCCTGAAGCTGTCCCGCACCCAGCACCTCCAGGGGTTGGGCCTCACGCCCGGCCACATCGAGCGCCTGCACTTCCTGGGGGTGCGGGATCTGGGGGGGCTGATGGGCTGGAGTGCCGCGCAGCGAGAAGCCTTCCTCGGCGTGGACGTGGGCAAGAGGATCAACCGCTTCCTGCGGGGCGACCGGACCGCCGGAGTCGCCCGGTACGTCCCTGGCAAGGTCGTCGAGGCGAGCCTGCGTCTGGATAGCCCCCTGCATGAGCCGGGGGAGACCGAGGTCGCCCTGAAGGACCTTGTGCCCGGAGTGCTGGCCGAATTGCGCGGGCGGACCTGCGCGTACCTCACCGTTCATGCGGACACGGTGGGGGGAAGGCTTTCCGCGACACGAAAGCTGAAGTGGCCGCTGGACGAGCGCGGCTTGACCCGCGTGGCCGGACTGGCTCTGGGCGAGACGGGCGCCCTCTCCCTCGGAATCGACGCCCTGACCGTGCAGCTCTCCGGCCTCCAGCAGCCCTCCCGCATGGTGGGCCTGTGGGCGGGTCTGGCGGAACTGGAGGTGACTCAGGCGGTTCTCGACCGCTTTCCGGAGGCCCTGGTGCGCGTGGAGTGGCTCGACCCCTTCGCCTACGCCGTGGACGCGCAGTACCAGTGGGTGGACTGGGTCACTGGAGCGGTGCGGACGGGAGCCATGACGCCCCGGCAGACCTGGATGCCCCCGGTCAGGAAGCGCGAGCAGGCCGTGAATCAGGTGCTCGCGTTCTTTGAGGGGCGTGACCCGTGAGGGCGGTGCAGCAGGAGGTCACGGTTCGGCAGGTGGAAGAGGGGAGGCCCCTGGACGTGTACTGGAAGGGCCGCGCCCACCGGGTGCAGGTCATCCTCGACGAGTGGCGGTACGGGGGGCGGTGGTGGCTGGATGAAGTCCCCAGGACGTGCTTCCTGGTGCAGGCCGGGCCACTGACGGCGGAGTTGCACCACGAGGACAGCCCCGGAGGGCGCTGGTGGCTAGCGAGGATGCAGGACTGACCATGAGGCGCACCCTGAATGTCCTCCTGGCCTGTCAGAGCTACTTCTCGGAGGGCCGCAGCACCGTGAGTCCGAGGCGGCTGGTGCAGGTCGCCGCCGGGCGGGGGTATGCCGCGGTCGGGCTCGCCGACTGGTGCTCGGTGGCGGGGGCTGTGGAGCTGTGCGAGGCGGCCCGGGAAGCAGGGGTGGGGGCCGTGATCGGCGTGACTCTGCCCGTGCTGTTCCCGGCGCCGCCGCGTTCCCCGGTGGCGACCGAAGCCTTCCCGCTCGTCTTCCTGGCGAAGTCGAGAGAAGGATACGCCCGGCTGTGCGAGCTGATCACGCATGTGAACTTGGAGAGTCCGGAGGGGGTGCCGCTGCCGGTCTTGCAGGATGTCGCGGCGCGTGGGCGGGACCACCTCGCGTGCCTCACTGGGGGACGCCTGGGGTTTCCCACCCTCCTCGGCGAGCGGCGGGAGATCGCACGGGCCGCCGGGTACCTCCGGACCCTTCGGCCCAGCTTCCCCTTCGACCTTTACGTGCAGCTCTCGCACGGCGCGGCCCCGAACGAGCGCCGCCGCTTGGAGTACATCCGGGGCCTGGCACGAGACCTCGAACTGCCCACCGTCGCTGTGCCCGAGGTCTGCATGGCGGCCCCCGAGGACTACCCCCTACTGGACGCCCTGACCTGCGCCCGGTTGGGCATCGACGTGCAGACGCCCCATGCGGAACGGCCCCGCAATGATGCCCGGCACGTGGGGACACCGGAGGGCTGGGGAAGGGTCCTACCTTACCCAGATGCGCTGCTGAACGCGGAGAAGCTGGGAGAGGTGTGTGCGCTCGACCTCCTGCCCGAGCGCGTGCAGTCTCCTGAGCCTCGCCTGAAGCCCTTCCAGACCCCGCAGGACGCGCTGGAGGAACGGGCGTTCGAGGCGCTGAGTGAGAAGTACGCGCCCGATGGGTTGGTGGCCGCCGACACCCGACTGCGCCAGGAGCTTGCCACGGTACGGAGCCTGGGCCTGGCAGGCTTTTTTCTGACCGCCGCGGAGGTGACCGATTACTGCCGGACACACGGCATTCTGGCCGCCGGGCGAGGGTCCGCTGCCGGGTCAGTCCTCTGCTACCTCCTGGGGATTACCCTGTCAGACCCCATCAGGCACAACCTGCTGTTCGAGCGCTTCCTGCACACGGGACGGAACGTCATGCCGGACGTGGACATCGACATCGCCAGCTCCAGGCGGGATCAGGTCCTCCGGTGGGTCGAGGAGCGCTGGGGGGAGGGCGGCACGGGCGAAGCGATGGTCGCCAACCGCATCACCTACCGCCTGCCCAGCGCGGTGCAGGATCTTGGCCGGGCGCTCGCGCTGCCCCCCGAGCTGCGGGACCGGCTCTCGCGTGCCCTGGGCCGGGATTACCGACATCACCGGCCCCACCGGGCCAGGGAAGCGGAGGTGGTCTTTACGGAGGTGCTGGGGCAAGCCCCTGTGAAGGACGCGCTGCTGAGATTGCTGGAGCGAGTGGAGCCGGGCTTCGTTCGGCACCTGGCGCCTCATTCGGGGGGTGTGGTGCTGAGTGCGTCGGCCCTCACCTCCCACAGCCCCCTGACCCGCAGCTCGGGCGGCATCCGCATGCTGACCTTCGACAAGGACGACGTGGAGCGGCTGGGGCTGATCAAGCTCGACCTGCTGGGGTTGCGGATGCTCGCGGCCCTGGAGCGGGCCAGGGAAGAAGTGCTGCGCCTGACCGGGGATTGGGTGGAGTACGGGGACTTGTCGGATGATCCTCAGGTCTGGCAGCGCATCGCCAGCGGCGACACGATGGCGCTGTTCCAGATCGAGTCCCCGGCCCAGGTGCAGATGACGGCGAGACTGCAACCGAAGACGATGACGCAGCTCGCCCATCAGATCGCGCTGGTGCGGCCGGGGCCGATTCAGAGTGGCACCGTGCATCCCTACGTGCGGCGGGCTGGGGGGGAAGAACCTGTTCCGGACCTGCCCGAACCGCTCCGGACCATCCTCGCGCCCACCCACGGCACACTGATGTTCCAGGAGCAGATTCTGCGCATCGCGGTGCACTACGCGGGATACTCGTGGCCGGACGCCGACCGCTTCCGGAGTCGGTTGAGCAAGGTGGAAGACCCGGAGGAACTGGCCCGGCTCCGCGACCTGTTCATCTCCGGGGCCGCGCTGACCACTGGCGCCTTCCCGGACGAGGCGGAGGAGGTTTTCGGGATGTGTGCGGCCTTTCGGGGCTACGGGTTCGCCGAGAGTCACGCGCACGCCTTCGCGCAGCACTCCTACGCTTCCGCCTGGATGCGGCAGCACCACCCGGCAGCGTTTCTGGCCGGGGTCCTGACGGAGGCGCCGGGGATGTGGCCCGCGAGCACGGTGAGTCATGAAGCGGGGCGCTGGGGCGTGTCCCTCCTCCCTGTCTGCATCAACCGCAGTGGGGTGAGTTACCGGGCGGAGACGGGGAAGGCCGTGCGCGTGCCCCTCAGCGCCGTGAAGGGGGTGAGCGTGGAGGCGACCCGGAGCATCGTGCAGGAACGGTTGAGCGGCGGAAAGTTTCTGTCCGTCGAGGACTTCTATGACCGCGTGGAGGTGAAGCGGGACGCGCTGGAGGCCCTGGTACGGGCGGGGGCGTTCGACCGGGTGGACCGGTTGAAAAACCGCCGGGAGGCCCTGTACGTGCTCCAGACGGTCGCCCACGCGAGAAGGGCGGGTACGCGGGCACTCCTGGGCCTTCAGCCCGGCGCACCGGACCTGCCCGACCTGCCCCTGGACGAACTGGCGGCGCTGGACCTCCAGACAAAAGGCGTCTCGGAAACTGGGCGTCATCCCCTGGACGCGCACCGGGCGAGGCTGCGCGACGTGGGGTGTGTGCCCGTCGGGGCACTTCGGCACGGTCAGGAAGCCTGGACAGCGGGGCTGATCGCGGCGAGGCAGCGCCCTCCGACCGCTCGCGGCTTTGCGTTCTATGTGCTGGAGGACAGCTCCGGCCGGGTCCAGGCCGTGATCAGCCCGGAGTTGTGGGAAGCGCACCGGGTCCTGCTGCGCGACGCGCGGGCGCTGATCGTGCAGGGAGAGGTGACGGCCAGAGGTCGGGCCATCACGCTGCGGGTCATGCGGCTCAGCGAGCTGCCGGTGGCCGGCTGGGCGAGTGCGGCCGATTAACGGGGCCGTCTGCTCTTACGCCCTCGAGAGGGCCTGTTCGGTATGGGCAGCCTGCTTGCCGTCCTCCAGCTCGACGATGTACCGGGGGTCTTCCTGGCTGGCCCGGTAGTGAAAGCCGCCGTCCTCGCCGTCCTCGTGCGCGATCCGAACGATCTTGCCGTGCGCTTCGCCGCCGTGGCTCTGCCACGTCACCCGGTCACCGACCTTGAATGCCATGCAACCACAGTGCCATGCCGCTCCTGGCCATCCTGTTGGGAGCCCCACAAACGCCGGGGATAGGGCGAGTGCGGCACGTATCAGGGAGCTTCTGTTGGAGCGTCAACTGTAGTCTGTCTGGTGCTCGCCGAGAGGAGACGAGGGCGGATCAGGAAACGGCACCCACGGTTGGTCATGACGGGCCCGCATTTGTCCAGTTCCATTCGTCTCCAGCACCACGGTGTACCCGTGCTGTTGCAGGGCCAAGGCCGCTGCCCACGTTTGCGCTGTGGGTGCCCGGCGTCTCAGCACGTCCACCAACGCCTGACCCGCCGCGGGCACATCAATCATCCCAAGTGCTGAAATGGCGGCACTCTGGGCATTCGGGAACCCGTCCAGGGCCACCTGGTGGAGCGTGGGGACCGCTGCCTCCCACTCACGAAGTCCTAGCTGAATGCAGGCGTGTTCCACCACTCCCAGCCCCTGGTCCAGGGCAAAGGGAATGATCTGATCTGTGTCCTGATACGGCAGCAGGGTCATCGCGGTGGAGACCGCGGCCAGACGATCCTCCTCGTCCTCGCTGTTCTGCCAAGTCTCCAGGTAGTAGGCCGCCAAAGCCCGGTCTGAGGCCAGTTCTGCCGTTGTATGGCGGTCCACCCGTGCCGGATAGTCCCGGCTCATCGCCCTGAATTCCCAGTGCATTCTGCGGTTGCCACTGGCGATCAGATGCGTGAGGAACGACGGCACGCTCCGGAAGACGGGTTCGGCGGTGGGCTCGTCATGGTCATACAGGCCGACCTTGCCGAGGAGGGGACCGGACAGGTAGACGAACGCATGGTTGCCGTGGTCGTCCGCGAAAAACACCCGAGCCTCTGCGGGCAGACCGGACCAGTCATCGCCGTCCTGGAGAAGGTCCTGCACTTCCTGGAGACTGAGCAGCCGGAAGACCAGGGCTGTCTGGGAGGCGTCCTGTCCATCAAAAGCGCGGTAGAGCGCGGCGAGAGATGCTGGCAGGGGAGAGCCGAGTGCCTCCCCCAGGTGAAGCAACTGGGCGTTGGTGGCGGGCGGCCGGGTGGCGACGTCGAGGGTCTGAAGCACATCCATCAGGCCGTCCATGTGATCAGTGTAATCGCGCCTCACACACACGCCTGACATGCTTGCCCTATTCCAACGCGAGGTCTACTGACCTTGCCCCTCCAGATCGCAGCCGGTCCGGCACTCCCCGACTGAAGCTCATGACACCTTCATCACACGTTCATCTCTGGGTTGGACGAGCTCTCCCCGGAGGTGTCCCCATGAAGCGTGTCCTGCTGTTGCCCATCCTGCTGCTCGCCGCCTGTTCCCAGACCCCCATGCCCGTCGCCACCGACCCCTACGACCGCCTGATCGCGGACGTGGGCGGCGAGGTGGCCCTTAGCGAGCGGACGCGCGACATGACCCCCGAGCAGGCCCGCGCCTTCTTTGCCGGATACGGTATGGGCTACCGCCATCACGACGCCCTGAGCGCCCAGCTCGCCGACGGCTGCCCGCGACGGTTCAGCGGCAGTGACCTGAACACCTGGCATTCCATCGGCGGGGGGTACTACTACATTGACGCCGAGGGCCGACCCCGCAGCGCCTACCGGTACCTTCCTCCCATCAGCGCGGCGGCCCGCGACACCACCTGCCAGGGGACCGTGGGCAACCTGGACAACGCGGCCGGGTACGACGGCGGGCACCTGATCGGCAGCCAGCTCGGGGGTTGGGGGCGGCGGGCCAACATGGCCCCGCAGCAGGAGAACTTCAACCGCGGCAACTACGCGCAGATCGAGAATCAGGCGGCGCTGTGCACGCGGCTGGCGACCAACAGCCTGACCTATCTGGCGCGGGTGACCTACCCGACTCCGGGCACGAATACGCCGAGCACCTGGACGCTGGAATTCAAGGTGAACGGAGAAGTGTTCACGCGGACCTTCGACAACGCGGCGTACGGTGGCTCCAATGGCACGACCTACCGCCAGCAGGCGGTGAGTTGGCTGATCAGCAAGGGGTGCAGCTAAAAGAGGATGCGGGCGGCGTCGAGAAAGGATGCCTGCCCACCCAGCCGGACGTCGTCACCCTTCACGGTGACGCGTCCGGCCCCGATCTGCTCGGCCACCCAGCAGAAGAACGCGGGAAGGTTGGGGGCCAGGACCAGCCGCTCGCGCTCGTCCGGCCCGTAGGTGATGATCTGTCCGGCCTTTCCCGCCGGGCCAGGGTCGAGATCCACGGCCAGACCGTTGCCTGCGCCGTCCGAAGCGAAGGGGAGCCAGCGAGCACTGAAGGTAACCGGTTGAACGGCCCCCGCTGGCCTGCTGGTGAGGCTGGCATCGTCGGCCGCCAGCTCCAGCCAGGCCGCATGTTCACGGACCACCTCATCCAGCGGCAACCACGTCAGGCCCAGCAGAACGCCCGGCAGGGGGGCGTCCTGACCGTCCGCGGCCTGATAGGTGTCCCGAACCTCCTGGGGAAAGGGAAACCCCAGGCTGGTTTCCGCGGCGTCCAGAGCGGCAGAGGTCACCCCAGCACGGACATGCGCCCGGACCTGGGGGAAGTGCTGCGCGAGCACGCGGGCCAGAGTCAGGGCACTCATGAGGGCAGGATACGGGGCTGCGGGGGGCAGGAAAGCGTCTACAGGGCCGCGTTCTGCCCGGTCCAGTGGCCCCGCTGCGGTGCCCGGCTGGCCGGGGGCTGCCTCCCTGCGTAGGCTGCGCTGTCGGCGGCCTCGGAGGCTGGTGCGTTCAGGGTGACGGACGGCGGATGAGAGCGCAACAGGAGATGGGTTGAACCCATTTCACCAGATCACGGTCTTGGCCGCTTCCGCCGCGAGGGAGGAGGATCGCGGGGGGCACAGGTGTCGGTGAGCCGGAATGGTGAGCGGCGGTGCCAACGCCCCAAGCCTCAGGCTCGGGGCCGGGGCGTGTAGTCCGAGAGGAGGATGGCCCCGAAGCCGTCCTGCACGCCCCGCGTCCTGATCCCAGTGCTGATCTGGCTCGGAACCGGGCATATGGGATCGAACGTAGTGTGCCGGCTCACGCAGCTTTCCGGAGTTTAGGCGCTCACGCTCAATCAAGCCCGTGTAATACGCGTAAAGCCCACCAATCGTTGGGAGGCCTGCCAGCCTGTCCTCCGGCACCGCCCCCCCGTGGAGAGGACCGTCGCGGAGACCACCTGGCCGCTCCGAACTTCAACCCGGGTCGGTGGCGAGTAGCCTATACTGGACAGACCAGGGTCAGGACTGGACCAGGGACGTCACCCACATCATGGCCCGCGTGCTGCACGACATCCGGCAGGACCAGCAGATGGGCAACCGGGCACAGAGCCGCCTTGCCGCTCTGGTGGTGAATGCCCTGCGGAACTGCGGTCTGCTCGACGCGTTCCGAGTGATCCCACCGACGCGGGTGGGGAAGCGGCCACAGGCGGCGTGACCTCTAGAAGCGCACTCTGCGACAAGGGGTGCTGTGCGTCGAGCAGGACGGAATTGTGACTAAGGGGCAACCGCGTTCTATCCACAGGCGCCCGAAAACGTCTGTTAAGAGGTAGCACTAGAGTTGGAGGTGTGGGTGGAGTGGACGCGCTCTGAAACACGGAGAGGAACCCTGGCGTCCCTGAGGGCGAGGTCTGCGGCATGAAAACCGCACATGCCGTGCACACCACCGCCAGGCGGAGTGGCGGCGGAGCATAGATACAGGCCGCGGCGTGGCGTGCGGTACGGCGAGGGCAGAGGGAGCGGCCGGGCCAGGAGCTGCCAGAGGGTCGCCTGTCCACCGTTCACGTCACCTCCCACGTAATTCGGGTTGTACGACTCGTACGCCAGGGCCGTGCGTTCAGAGCGGTGCAGGATGACGTCCCGGAAGCCGGGGGCATACCGTTCGATCTGCGCCTCGATCTGGGCGGTCATATTCCGATTCGAGCCGGGGGGGACATGACAGTACGCCCAGAGGGTGTGCTGGCCGGCTGGGGCTCGGCCCGGGTCGAACGGCGTGTGCTGCGCTGCCAGAACGAAGGGTCGGTCCGGATGGCGGCCGGCAGCAACCGACGCCTCGGCCTGCCGGATCTCCTCAAAGGTTCCGCCCAGATGAATGGTCCCGGCCTGCGCCACGGCCGGGTCACGCCACGGCACAGGTGCTCTCAGGGCGTAATCCACCTTGAATACCCCTGGGCCGTACCGGTAGCGACGCAAAACGCTCAGGTACCAGGCGGGCAGGTCCGTGCCGAGCAGATTGAGCAGTGGCCCAGGTCCGAGGTCGAGCAACGTGGCGCGTGCGGGCGGCAGGTCGCGCAGATTCCGGACGGGGTAGTCGGTGACGATCTCACCGCCCAGGGCCGTGAGGTGCCTCGCCAGGGCGTCCGACAGGGCCTGGGCGCCCCCCCGTGGAAAGGGCCACCCGTGGGTGTGGGCGACCAGGCCAAGCATCAGGGTGATGGCAGACGTGCCGGGGGCCGTCAGGGGGAGGACGGAGTGCCCGGCGAGTCCGGCGATCATGGCCCGCAGAGCGGTGTCCTGGAACGGACGCACAAGCGCCTCGGCACTCTGCAGGGCTTTCAGGCCGAAGCGTGCCAGGGTGACCGGGTGACGTGGAATGCGGGGCAGGGGACCCATGACGTCCTGCATGAGGTGCTCGGCATGCCGAGTGAGCGACCTGAACAGCGTGCGGTACTTTGCGGCGTCGGGTCCGAACTGCGCAGCCGTGAAGTCCAGGTCGCGGTGCAGGAGGGCGGCACGGTCCTCCAGGGGATGGGCGAGGGGGACGGCCGGGTGAACCCACTCCAGTCCATGCTGTTCCAGGGGCAGCGTGCGGAAGTAGGGGCTGGCGGCCGCCATCGGGTGGACAGCACTGCACACATCGTGCGTGAAGCCGGGCAGGGTGAGGGGGGCGGACCGGACGCCGCCGCCGACGGTGGCATGTGACTCGAACACCACCACCCGCAGGCCAGCCTGGGCGGCACGGATGGCGGCGCTCAGTCCATTCGGGCCGGAGCCGACGACGACCACGTCGTAATCGGCGCGATTCATCCTGCGCTGCTTCCCTGCCGTCCGGTGAGTGTAGGCACGGCGTAAAACTGCGTGAGGCCACACTGCGGACAGGTTCTCAGGTGCAAGACGCTGCCGGCGGCGTTGAAGAACCCGGCGTCTTCTTTCATCTGGACAAGCAGGCGGCTCTGACGCAAGACCGCCTCAAGCATAGGCGTCTGGTCGTTCGGACAGGGAAAAGCGGTGACAGTGTGGGTCATGGCGGCTCCTTCAGTGAGCGGTTTCAGGGGAAATCAAGAGGGGGCGATCTTAAGAGGCGAGGCTTTTATCGGGTGGCCCATCGTGGGGCAGGTCTGTCAGGATCCGGAAGGAGATGATCGCTTCATGCCTGAACCCCCCGGACTTTCGAAAATCGCTGCAGCAGCCAGGCCCGGCTCCTAAGAAGGGCGCGGTGCATTCGGGCGTAATCCCGGTCAGGAATCAGGAATAGCTCGAGCGTAATCATGATGGCGGAGAAGGTAATCAGGCCCATCATGACCGCGATGCCCAGATGGAATCCGATTCCCACAGCGAACAGCGGCAGGCGGTAGCGGCTCAGGGCCAAGAAGGGGAAACTCAACTGGTAGGCTAAGGTGGCGTATGCAGCGAGCGGGGCCAGCCAGACGTTCTTGAACAGTTCCTTGAAATAAGGAGTGGTGAACCAGTCGACCTGCGCGATGTAGTACATGGCTGTGCCATTCGTCCACAGTTCGCCCATAACCTTGCTGAGGCCCGCGACCGCGTATACGACGATCACCTGAAGGATCACGGCAACGATTCCAACGTTATGCAGCCAGGTTCGGGTCCGAACGCCTTCCGGATTTGGGGCGTCGGCAGGCAAGAACAGCACCATATAGAACAGAAGGATGCGGATGACGTTGTCCCCGCCGTCACCGAGTGATTCATTGCGCATTCCGATCAGCCAATACGTCACCAGGGCCAGCAGGGTCGCCCAGCGGGTTACGCGGCCCAGCAGCAGCAGGACAGCCGCGACGAGCATCAACAGGAGCACCAAGTGGACGCCCCAGGACTGCATGAACAGCGCCTGAACGGGGATGCCAAACGGACCGAGTTCAACGGACAGGTCCGTTCCGACGCCCTGTGGACCCCACAGGTACGCCGCGAACGGCCACTCGGTGAAGAGGCGAAACAGGATGACGAGGGCCACTCCGCATTGCAGGGCGCGCACGCCTGTGCGGTGGAGAGGCTCAGTGCTGAGGCGGCGAAAGAAGGTTCTCAGAGCACTCCAGTGCTGGGGCACGGTTACCGACCTCCGCTGACGGCAGCCCTGGGAAAACTGGCAGAGGTGCCGCTGCGGTGTAACAGGGAGATGACAGGTGCCTGCGAATCATGGCGGTCGTGGCCGAGGCTCGTTTCGAAGGCCAGTAGGGCCGGGGCAGGCGCGTAGAAGCCGGGCGCGGCGATCGGCAGGGTGTGTAGCGTGCCTACAACGACTTGTTGCCGCTCGGACTTCCCAGTAAACCGCTCTGGCCAAGCCGGAGGCGTTTCCAGGTGAAGACGCACGTTCACGAAGGTGTATGGCCGGATGCCTGCCGCTTTGGCCTGGTCGGCGCAGAAGGCTGACACGGGTGCGCGGAGAAGTTCAGTGGACTGCTTGCGCCAAGCGGTTAAGCTCTGCTCACCCAGGGTGCATAAGTCCTGGTCGCCGCGCTGGCAAGCGTCTATCACGTACTTCAGGTCTGCCGGGCCGGACATGTAATCCCGGACAGGATTAGTGATGGTACGGCTCAGGCGGTCGTACGCCGTCCAACGCCGCTCTTGGTGGGCGTGCCACAGGGGCTGCGCAATGTCCAACCACGGGGACTGGACGCTTTCCTTCTTCTCGTGCAGGCACTGGACCATCACGGAGGTGTTCGCCTGGATGGGGTTCGGGGCGAACAGCGTCCAGGCCTGCGTAAAGACCGTGTCGATGTACCGGTTAATGACGCCAGCAGTCATGACCTTCAGGGGATTTTGCGGGGTAACGTAGACCGCCGTGAAGAAGAAGTGAGCGAGCAGCCACACGCCACTGACAGTCATCACGGCGAGAGAGAGGAAGTGTTTCATAAGGAAACCTCCACAGAGACTTGTTCAGTCATGTGGCTGATCGTGCAGGCAGAGTGATGCTCACGGGTGTAGGGGTGCCCTGGTAGCAGAACTGCAGAAAGGCCGCAAGGAGAAGCGGCCTGGGACGTCGGACGCTGCTGCCTCGCAAAGTGCCAGCGCGACCAGCTAGAGAAGTCGGATCTACTTGCCTTTTTGGGGACCGGCTGGGCCGTTGAAGGCCGCGTCGCTAACGGTGGACAGATTGCCGAAGCTGGCCTGCTGTCCATCAAGGAAGAGGACCTGATCACCGAGGAAGAAGGCCTGGCGGCTCTGGGAAGAAGGAACATGCATGATGCGGGCCTGAGTCACGGTCGGAGCCCCGGTCAAGACGCCTTTTCCGGAGGCTTTGATGGAGGTCTGCAACTGGAGCGGGGTCTGCGCCTGAAGAGCCGGGGCGGTGACGGGACGAGTGGCCTGCGAGAGGCCCAGGCCACCCAGGGCGGTTAGGGCCAGCAGCGTGATCGGGAAGGGTTGTTTCATGTCAGCAAACCTCCAGAAAGGCCCGTTGCCGGGCACGGCGGTGAAGAGGTCCGGGCAAGAAGGAAAAATGTGTCCCCCTGCTTCTCCGAACGTCGGACCTGGTAAAACAGCGCTTACTTGACGGCGCCGCTGAGTGTGGGGGCGGGCAGCACGGTGGATGCGCCGGAGGCCAGCGTGGCCGCACCACTGATCGGCTCTTCATTTCGGGACCTCAGAAGTGTGCGTGAGATAGGGCAGGGAAGCGGAGCGGACCAAGGCAGTCAAAGCCTCTGGTGACCTGATGACCGGCTGTACGCACGGGCAGTTCTCGCGAAGGCGGGCCTGGGCGACAAACCTCGTTGAGCCTCTGTGGTCATCAGTGTCACAATGAAAGGACCACCGGAAAAAAACTGGAAAACGCGGCCGGTTCTCCGCTATTGCCTGCATGATCTCCTGCCTTTCCGCACGGCCCTTGCGTCCTGCCACTCCACCACCTGCCCTTGAAATCGTCACTTTCCTCCGGAGTCACTTCATGCCGAATTTCACGCCGCCCCGACCCCTGCGGTTTGAACTCATCCGCCACGAAGCTCTGCAGAAACTGAGTGAGGTCCGTGACGTGCCTCTTGTCGCGGTGATCGCACCGTCCGGGTATGGAAAGACAGTGCTTCTGGCTCAGGATGCAAGGCGTCGCCCGCATCCCACGGCGTGGTTGACCCTGGACGCCGACGCGGCGGACTTCGCAGATTTCGTGCATTCCGTTGCGCTCGCGCTTCAGTCGGCCCTCCCTGAACTGCATCTGCCCGCCGGAATGCCGGACGTACCCCTGCGGCCGGTCGATCTGGCCGAGGCGCTGAATGCGGCCGATCAGAACGTCAGCCTGGTCCTGGACAATGCCGACATTCTTTCCGAGGACAGTGGCCGCTGGCTGACCCTGCTCGTCGAGCACCTCCGCGAAGGGCATCAGGTGCTGGTGAGCAGTTACGGCGTGCTCGCCGCGCCGCTCGCCCGGCTGTCGGCCGCAGGCCTGTGCGCCATCGTCTCCACAGACCACCTGAGGTTCAATGTCGACGAGGCTCGGGAGGCTACGGCCGCCGACGAGGAGACTGCCCAGCAACTCGTGACAGAACTGGCTGGCTGGCCTATCGCCATTGCCCTGCACCGCAACGGCGCCGCCCAGGTTGTCGGGGTGGACACACTGCTGCGCGAACTCGTGTCGCAACTCCCTCCCACGCTTCAGGCTGTTCTGCCTGACCTGGGCGCGTTCGACCAATGGGACGAAGAGTTGATTCGGGCGGCGGAGTTGTCCGTGCCTGCTGGCTGGCTGGACGAACTGCGGCGTTCGGGGCTGCCGATCTCGACGACGGCGGACCAGACGGCACTTCCTCACCGTGAACTGCTGGGCTGGTTACGCAAGCAACTCTCCGGTGACCCAGCGCACGCCCGGCACACGTACCGCCGGGTCGCTGAGGCATACCAGCGGGCCGGGCGGGCCGTGCAGGCCATGCGGGCGCACTTGCGGGCTGGCGATCAGGAGGCCGCCGAACAGAGTATTCAGAGCTGGGTGTACCACTCCTGGCAACGTGGGGAACTCCGGTCCATCCTCTCGGTCCTGGATCAACTGCCGGACATTCGGACGCCGGGTCTGCGGAGTTCGTACGCGTACACCCTTGTCCAGGCGGGCAGGTTTGCCGAGGCGGATGACTTTCTGGCGTCCCTGCCGGACGAATTGGGCTTCCAGCGGGAAAGTAGCCGATTGACCATGTCAATGTTGCAAGGCCGCTACGAGCAGGCCATGACTGAACTCGACCATGCCGCCGCGTATCAGACCTCCCGCGCAGAAGAGGACTACCTCGCCCTGATAAGGATCGTGCTGCTGGTCGCCACCGGCCGCCGTCCGGAAGCGCATGCCCTGGCCCGGCAACTCCAGCGCGAGGGTGCGCCGAGCATTCCGGACCATATAGAACGGACCGTGACCGTCCTGTACACCATGGATCTGGAAGCGCAGCAGGAGTACGTGCGGCTCGCCACCGGGTTGCTGACGTTGGCTCAGGCCAGCCCGGAGGAACTTGCCCGGGTGTGGAGCCTGCCGACCATCACGGCGTCTTTCCTTGTGCAGGACCGGCCCGAGCACTCCCCTCTGCTGACGCATCCGGACCTGCCCGACCAGCAGGCGACTCCCGCGGCCTACCGTGACGCGTGGCAGGGCCGCGCCCAACTGCTCGCCGCGACTGGCCAATACAGCGAGGCTGGGCGGGCCTACGAACGGGCCTTACACCACAGCCTGAGCCGCCAGTCCGATCTAGAAATTCTCGAATCCCTCGGCGGCCTGGCGGAGGTGGCCTTCGCCCGGCAGGAGCCCGAGCAGGCCCGGGCGTGGCTGTACCAGATGCAGCCGTCCGGACATCCGGAAGCGGCTGCCCTCACGGCTTACCTCACAGGCCTGGCCGCCCTGGCTGACGGTGAGAGAGAGGAGGCCGTCCAGGCGTTCACGCTCTCGGCCGAAACAGACATTTTTACGCTGCACCGCTGGAAGGCACTTCACCTCGCGCGGGCGCTCGGTCACGCCGGATCCGTCGCCTGTCCGGAACCCCCGCCACTCTCATGGCTGGAGAATTCCACGGCCCTCTTCACTAGGCTATACGTTCCTAGGGCGGACACACCCTCAGGGAACGCCGAGCGCGACGGACAGCCCTTCGCTTCTCCTCCCCATGATCATCTGGACATGCCGCAGCGCTGGGCGTTGAGGGTGGTCACCTATGGCCGCCTGGCTGCGCAGGTCAATGGGCAACCCGTGTCCTTCCCGTTCGCAAAGGCGGCTGAACTTTTCGCGTACCTGCTCACGCATGGCCCGGCCGGACGCGATCAGTTGGTCGATGCGCTATGGGACGGCTCCGGTGATCCGAGGCACGCCGACTACTTCCGCGTGGCGGTCAGGCGGCTGCGGCTCGCCCTGAGCGAGGTCTCCCCGGGCCTGGCCAACCCAGTCCCGCTGGTCGGGGGGCAGTATCAGCTCGCGCCCGAATACGAGATCACCCTGGACACGGACCTCATCCGGAGGGCCTGCGTGGAAGGGACCGCAGAACACCTCCGGGCCGCGTGGGCAATAGAAGGTGCTTTTTTGCCCAAAGCGGAGTCGGCATGGGCCGCCGACTACCGCGACAGCCTGCGCGAAGGGTTGGTGCGTGCCACACTGAAGTACGCCACGGAGGAGCTCGGGCGTGACCTCGTGGGGTCTATCGCGGCGTACGAGCAGGTCCTTGTCCTCGACCCAGCGTCCGAACAGGGGTACGAAGGGTTGATTCTCGCTCAGGTCAATGCTGGACAACACCTCTTGGCCGCCCATTCGTACGAGCGTTACGTCCGCATGATGGCCCGCGAGTACAGCGCTGGCCCTTCCCCACATGTCGGCCAGCTCATACCACCGAAATGACCCCAGCAGACGGCTAGCCCGGTTCAGCCGTTTGCGCCCATACCCCCTCCTGATCGGACTCAACAAGCGCTTTCCCTTTTCTTTCCCTTTCTTTTTCTGGTGGTCTTCGTATGTTTATGGCAGGCAGCAGGGCAGGGTCCCATCCCCCGGCCGGTTGCACTTCACTGCACCTGAACTCGGAGGCTTCATGTCGACCCGCCCGCTTCGCTCGATCTTCTGCCTTTTGATTTTGACCGTGACCACGCTGGCCGCCGCCGAACAAAGCTTTCAAGAAGTGTCTGACTCGCTTCCCCGCGCTGTGAACGGGCGACCCCATCCCATCCCGCCGCTGCCGCCAACTCCCGTCCGTGGTAGTGAAGACCCGGTGGTTTCTCCCTAAAGCAATGCCTGACAAGTTTTAGGTAGCTTTGAGCCCATAGTCAGCGGGCTCAGTAGCCGACAACTTGGGTGAAAGGCCGTCCCTGCCGCAGAATTTGTCTCAACCCAGCTGTGACACTCGACAGGAACGACAAGAGGCGGTGTTTTGAAGGTGTGCAGCCATCAAAACCCGCCCAGCCTCAGGCTAGCGAACTCACCGCCCACTTCAAAGCCTGTGTGCCGATGCTCCGCATCGACACTCTCCAGCGGATGGTCGACCTCGTCCTCGCCATGGTCACCGCTCAGAGCGTGACTCATCGGGACCTGGCGCCTCACCTGCCCGGACACAGCACCCTGAGGCCAAGCAGCGCCGCGTGGAACGCGGCGTCCATGACCCGCAACTCACTGCCCACGTCTTCCTCGCCCTGCTGCTGGCGCAGCTTCCCAGCGGGAAGCTGCTGTTCAGCCTGGACCGCACCACCTGGGAACATGGAGCGGCGCCGCTCAATCTCCTGGTGCTGGGTGCGGTCGTGCACGGTTACACCATCCCCCTGGTCTGGATCGCCCTTGACCACACGGGCAACAGCGACACCAAGGCCCGGATGTGGCTGGTCTTGCGCCTCCTACAGGCCCTTCCAGCGTCGCGCTGGAAGGGCCTGGTCGCCGACCGGGAGTTTGTCGGGCGCGAGTGGTTCCATTTTCTCCGGCGCAAGGGGATTCGGCGAGCCATCCGGATTCGTAAGAACACCGTCCTGGACGAGCTGCGGGCCGATGAATGGTTCGGGGACGTTCAGATGGGAGCCTTTCGTTCCCTGGCAGAGCGGGCGTACGTGTTCGGGGAGGTCATGCGGGTCGTGGCCACCAGGTCCCCGGCTGGGGACCTGGTGATCCTGGCGACGGACTTCGGAGTCTGGGAGACCTGGCAGCTCTACCGACAACGCTGGAGCGTGGAATGCACCTTCAGCAGCCTGAAGTCCAGGGGCTTCGACTTGGAGCGGACGGGGATTACCGACCCGCAGCGTCTCGAACGGCTCTTCGGCCTGCTGATCCTGGCCTGGATCAGTTGTCTGCGGGTCGGGATCTGGCTGGATGCTCAGAAGCCCATCAAGGTGCTGGCCCACGGCCGGAAGGCCGTGAGCCTGATTCGAGCTGGCGTTGAACGGTTCCGCCATGCCCTGCGTTGGAGTCTGGATGAGCTTTCCGATCTCCTGACCTTGCTCACGACACCGTTCTCAGCGCCAGGAGCGGCTGAAAGCCAAGTTGTCGGCTACTGAACAGCGGGCCAGTGGAAAAGGATTCCATTTTCCTGAGCGGGAGTTGAAACTCAAACCGAGCAGAATACGGCGGGCGCACATTATAATGTGCGCCCGCCGCTCGATAGCCGGGAATTTGGCTGGAGACTGCCCCAGTCCTAAAACTTGGTCGAATTCAGGAATTGAACTTGGAGAGTTAGACCGTGAGGTTGATTCACGCCCCATGGGGGCAATCTGATTCAAAGCGAGCTTCGCGGGTTTCCACAGTACACCCGGTGGTCTACAGGAAATTGCAGCGCCCTGTGGACGGCATACAAAACAGCAAGTGAATGCCATGCACCTCGTTATCTACGCAGGCGCAAGACAGGGCGGTGTCCTTGGGATGCTCGCCACATCCACGCAGAGCCGGAGTCGTGGGCAACGTTCTAGACGCGCTATTCCTGAAAGCGCGTCCCACTGAGCGCGAACCAAGAGATTCACCATACCACCATATTCCATCGTAGGGTAGTTAAAAGAAGATCGGGTTCAATGGGAAGACCCATCGCCCAATCCTTTGCTTCGCAGCTCTATGAGTCTCCCCTGAAGAAAGGGTTTCCCGACCCTTTTACAAGAAGGAGAGGGGCCTTGCGCAGCGAGGGGGTGAGGGATCTTCGTTCACCTCATGCTCCAGAAGCGGCTGAAGGTGAAGTTGTCGGTTACTGAGTGCCCGGAAACAGAGAGTGCTGCTCAGGAGTTGCACCTCGCATAGCGCAGTGAATAGCCGTGCTGGCGGAGAAATTCCGAGTTTCTGCTGAACGTCAGGAGCAGGCGGTTCAAATGAACGTCTGGCATGACCGTCATCAGTGCCAGAGC
>NZ_WBSL01000021.1 GCF_009377345.1 Deinococcus terrestris
GGGGCAGGTCAGTTACGCGTTACTCACCCGTGCGCCACTGTGACCCGAAGGTCACCGTTCGACTTGCATGTCTTAAGCACGCCGCCAGCGTTCACCCTGAGCCAGGATCAAACTCTCCATAAAATGGCTCCAACGCGGTCCGCAAGCGGACCGTTGTGGATAAGTGTTGATCCATGCTTGTTCGCATGGCTGCTCCCGAAGGAGCTTCTTCGGTCCGAAGACCATGACCCGAAGGCCGTTCACACGTCTGGAGTCTCTCGGGGGAGAGACCGCGTGTACCACCCTGTCAGGTGGCCCTGTCATCGTCACTTGCACCAGCTTGTCATGCGTCCCGCGCAGAGGCCCGGAGGCTTTCTTGCGCTCGCCCTTTTGATCGGGCGAAGAGAAATATAAGCCCCCCCATCCGATCTGTCAACACCCCACCCGCTCCCACCTCAAGAAAGCCAGAGTGCCCGCGCTCAGCGCCACTTTTCCGGCAATCCGTACAGGTGCCAACGGGCCTCGACCCGGCTCTGTACCTCCGGGGTCATCTCGATCTTGGGGGGCCACTCGCGGACAAAGCCCTCCTCGGGGAGTTTGCGGGCGCCGTCCCAGGCCAGTAGGCCGCCGCCCGCCGTGGCGATAGGCCACACGTCGCGCTCGGGGTCGATGTTGTTGAGGAGGGTCCACCACACGTCCTGTTCGTTCGCCACGTCGGTCTGCGCGTCGCCGATCAGGAGGTGCCGCATCCCCCGCGCCGCCGGGTGGGCGGCGAACGCCTCGGCCAGCTCGCGGGCCTGACCGGGGCGGGTCTTGTCGAGGGCGACATACCAGTAGCCGTCCGGGGTCTGGCGCTGGGCGAGAACGCCGTCAAAAGTGGGGAGGTCGGTGACTGGGAGAGGCGTGAACAGACTCTCCCCTGCCCGGTCGTGCCCCTGCTCTTCACGGCTGCTCACGCCGCTGCCGACTTCCTCCGGGAGCTTGGTGGTCGCGTCGATGATGAGCTTACCGCCGTAGCCCCAGCCCCGGCTGGAGTGGTCGAGCACGTCGGTGGGGCCGCGCGTGGTGAGGGTGTCACGGCCCGGCACCGCTTTCTCCACCACCTCGCGCCAGACGGCCGCAAAGTCGTTCACCGTCACATCCTCGTCCACGACGACGATGACCTTGGCGAACATCATCTGGCCGAGGCCGAACAGCCCATTGGCGACCTTGTAGGCCTGACCGGGGTAAGTCTTCCTGATAGACACGAAGACGAGGTTGTGCGCCACGCCCGCCGGGGGCATGTGGTAGTCCACGATCTCCGGGAGGATGAGCTGCGCGGCGGGGAGGAAGAGGCGCTCGGACGCTTCAATGAGGTAGGCGTCCTCCATCGGTGGGCGGCCCACGATGGTCGCCGGGTAGACAGGCCGCTCGCGCATGGTCACCGCCGTCACGTGAAAGCGGGGGTAGAGGTCGGGCAGCGTGTAGAAGCCGGTGTGGTCCCCGAACGGCCCCTCCATCGCCCAGTCCTCCTGCGGGTCCACGTAGCCTTCGAGGATGAACTCGGCGTTGGCGGGCACGTCGAGGTCCACCGTGACGCCCTTCATCACCGGGTAACGCTGGCCGCGCAGGTAACCCGCGACGGCGAACTCGTCGAGGCCAGGGACCGGAGGAAGGGGCGCCGTCGCCGCGTAGATCAGGGCCGGGTCGCCGCCGAGCGCCACCGCGACTTCCAACCGTTGCCCCAGTCGCTTGGCCTTCTCCAGATGTTTGGTGCCCGTCTTGTGGCGCTGCCAGTGCATCCCGGTCACGTTCTTGCCCATGACCTGCATCCGGTACATGCCCATGTTGCGCTCGCCGGTTTCGGGGTCCTTGGTGATGACCAGCGGCAGGGTCACGAAGGGGCCGCCGTCCAGGGGCCAGCATTTCAGGATGGGCAGTTTGCCCAGGTCCACCTCGTCGCCGCGCCAGATGACCTCCTGGGCGGGGCCGGACTTGACCCGGCGGGGCGGCAGATTCATCGCGTCCCTGAGCTTGCCGACGTTCCCCAGCAGTCCGCCGAGGCCCCCCGACCCCTTGAGGTCAATCAGGTGCCGAATTTTGGCGGCGAGGTCGTCGAGGTCGGAGACGCCCAGGGCCTGAGCCGTGCGCTCGCGGGTGCCCATCAGGCCGATGACGAGGGGGAAGTCGCTGCCCACCACGTTCTCGAACAGGACCGCCGGGCCGCCCGATTTGACGAGGCGGTCGGCGATCTCGGTGATTTCCAGCTCGCGGCGCACCGGAACCGACACGCGGACGAGCTCGCCGCGCTCCTCCAGCACCCGCATGAAGCTCTGAATATCGGGAAAGGCCATGCCCGGAGTGTAGGGAAGGTGGACCGGGGCAACCGTACCCGATGAGAGCAAGCGCCACCCTACTCTGAAGGCCATGACGGCCCCTCCCCCACCCCCTGAGTCGACGGCCCAAGCCCTGCGGGAGGCGCGGCTGAGCACCCTGCGCACGCTCGACCGCCTGCTCGACCGCCCGATGACGGTACTGAGCTTCGTGTGGCTGGGGCTGCTGGTCCTCGACCTGACGCGGGGCCTGCCACCGATGCTCCAGACGCTGAGCAACGTGATCTGGGGCCTGTTTATCCTCGACTTCCTGTTGTCGTTCGCGCTCGCGCCCGACAAGGGGCTGTACCTGCGGCGCAACTGGCTGACCGTGCTGAGCCTGCTGCTGCCCGCGCTGCGGATTCTGCGGGCCTTCCGGGGGTTGCGGGCGCTGCGGGCGCTACGGCTCACGCGGGGGACCAACCTGCTGCGGGTGCTGACCAGCCTGAACCGGGGGCTGCGGACCCTGGGGCGCACCCTGCGGCGGCGGGGGCTGGGATTCGTGCTGGGGGCGACCGGGCTGGTAGCACTGGCGGGGGCAGCGGGCATGGCTTCCTTCGAGGCGGGGCAGCCCGGAGCGCCGGGGGGCTACGGCGAGTGGCTGTACTGGGTCGGGATGCTGCTCACCAGCCTGGGGTCGGAGTACTGGCCGCGCACGGGTGAGGGCCGGGTGCTGACCTTCCTGCTGGCGCTCTACGGCTTCTCGGTGTTCGGGTACATCACGGCGACCCTGGCGAGCTTTTTCGTCGGGGACGATCAGGAGCGCGAGCCGGGGGAAGGCGAAGTGAACAACGAGGTCCTGCGCCGCGAGATGGTGGCGCTGCGGGGGGAGCTGGCAGCGCTGCGCGGGGAGCTGAGCCAGAGGGCTGACGGCTGAAACCCGACCGCTGAGGGCTATCCTTCTCCCCATGACCTCCCCCATCCAGCACATGCGCTCGGCCTTGCAGGGCACCGACCTGGACGGCTGGCTGCTGTACGACTTCCAGGGCCTCAATCCCCATGCCCGGCGGGTGCTGGGGTTCCCGGCGGAGGCGCACCTCACCCGGCGTTTCTTCGTGTGGGTGCCACGCGAGGGCGGAGCCGTACTGCTGCACAACCACATCGAGGGCGGCACCTGGGCGGGCCTCTCGGCGGGATGGGACGTGGAACGGCGGCCCTTCGGCTCACACGCGGAGTTGGACGCCCGGCTGCGCGAGGTGGTTGCCGGGAAGCGGGTGGCGATGGAATACAGCCCCCTGGGTGCCGTGCCCTACGTGGGCCGGGTGGACGCGGGCACGCTGGAGCGGGTGCGGGCGGCGGGCGCGGCCGACGTGGTGAGTTCCGCCGACCTGCTGCAAGCCTTCCTGGTGTGGTCGGACGACGACCTCGCCGCCCACCGCCGCGCCGCCGACTTGCTGATGGGGGCCAAGGACGACGCCTTCCGCCTGATTCACGAGCGGCTGCGGGCCGGAGAAGCCGTGACCGAGCTGGACGTGCAGGCCGTCATCGAGCGGGCCATCGCGGACGCCGGGATGTCGAGCGGCCACCCCGTCAACGTGAGCTTCGGGCCGAACGCCGCCGACCCCCACTACCAGCCGGAGGGCGAGAAGAACGCGGCCCTGCGGCCCGGCGAGTGCGTGCTGATCGACCTGTGGGCGCAGGAGGAGGGCCGCCCCTTCGCGGACGTGACTTGGGTGGGCTACGCGGGCGAGCCCACGGACGAATACCGCTCGGCGTGGGAAGCCGTGCGGGGAGCACGGGACGCGGCGCTGAGCCTGCTGCACGAGCGTTACGCAGGGGAAGGCTGGGGCCGCCTGCAAGGATGGGAACTCGACCGGGCGGCGAGGGACGCGATGGGAGAGGAGTGGGCACCGTACTTCCTGCACCGCACCGGGCATGACCTCGGAGTCAGCCTGCATGGGGCTGGGGCCAACCTTGACGACTACGAGACGCGCGACACCCGCACGCTGACGCCGGGGCTGGCGGTCACGGTAGAGCCGGGCACCTATCCGCGCGAGCGCGGCTTCGGCATCCGCACCGAGGTGGACGTGTTTCTCTCCCCGGACGGGCCGCAAGTCACCACGCAGATACAGCGCGAGCCGTTCGTCCTGGGCGTCGGAGAATGGGCCGAAGTCCGGGCGCGGGCGTTGGGCGAGCCGTCTTAAGGGCGGCTTAAGCCCTGGCCCCGGTAGTCTGTGGGCATGGCGAACCTCAGCTCCTCGACGATCATGCTCACGGGGGCGGGCGGCGCCCTCGCCACCGCCGTCGCCCAGGAACTGGAGGACGCGGGCGCCCAGCTCGTGCTCGTCGGGCGCGGCGAGCCACTGGCCCGCGCCGCCGACCGCTTTCCCGCCACCGAGGTTCTGGACCTCGACCTGCGCGACCCGGCCAGCGTGGACGCGCTGCGGAAAGTCAAGGTGGACGCTCTGGTCCACACGGTCGGCACCTACACCACCCAGGACGTGCAAAAGGCCACCACCGACGACCTGCGCGAGTTGTTTGACACCAACATGCTGACCCTCTTTCACGCCGTGCAGGGCGTGCTGCCCCACATGCTGCGGCAGAAAGACGGCCTGATCATGGGCGTGAGCGCGGGGCAGGCCGCCCGGCTGAGCGGTCCCAAAGCGGCGCTCTACACCGCGAGCAAGGCGGCCGTCGCCGCCTACGTCCTGAGCCTGCACGACGAACTCAAGGCCAGGGGTGTGCGCGGCTGCGTCCTCTACCCGATGGGGGCCATCGACACGCCCGAAAACCGCGAGGCGGGCTTCGAGTGGGAGGAAACCATCGACCCTCGCGGCCTCGCCAAGAGTGTGGCCCACGCGCTGACGCGGCCCGACCGGGCACACGTGACGGAGCTGAAGATTTACCCGGACGTGTAGGAGCGGTCAGCTTCTAGCCCTTAGTTCTCAGCGCCACATCGAGAAGCCCGTCCAGCCCGCCCGCATACCCCTCTTCCAGCCGGGGCCACTCTGGGGGAAAGGGCTGGGTGCGGGTCACGTCGTTGGGCACCACGACGAGGCGGCATCCGGCGGCGACGGCGGCCAGCCCCCCATTCAGGCTGTCCTCCACGGCGAGGCACTCGGCGGTGGGGAGGCCCAGCCGCTCGGCGGCCAGTACATACAACTCGGGATCGGGTTTGACCCGGCGCACGTCGTCGCGGGTGGCGAGCGTCTCGAAGAGGTCCAGCAGGCCGTGGGCCGAGAGCCAGCGGGTCACCCAGGCGCGGTCGCTGCTCGTCGCCAGGGCCAGCCGTATTCCGCGTTGCCGGGCCTCCTCCAGCACCCCGCGCACGCTGGGGCGCAGGTCCTGCTCGGCCAGCGCCGCGTGGATGCGCTCGCGCAGTCCCGCCTGCACCCGCTCGCGGTCGGCCTGCACGTGGCCCGGCAGCCCCGCCCAGGGGTCGAAGGCGTCCCAGGTGCCGATGCCGCGCTGCCACGCTTCCAGGCTCAGCTCCAGCCCGTGCTCGCCGTACAGCGCCTGCCAGTGGGTGAACTCGGGCGTCTCGGTGTCGAGGATGGTGCCGTCGAAGTCGAAGAGGAGGGCGCGGGGCAGCCGGGACTGGGGGGAGGGCGGCATGAAGGCAGTCTAGGCGGACCGATCCGCAGGACGAACGACGCTCAACTTTAGGGGGACGTTCTCCTCACGCCCGACCCGCTACGCTGAGGCAATGGCGGACTGGGTGCAGGGCTTGATGGACAGCATGGGATACCTGGGGATCTTGCTGCTGATGATTCTGGAAAACCTCTTTCCGCCAATTCCCAGCGAGCTGATCATGCCCTCGGCAGGCTTCGCGGCGGCGCGGGGCGACATGAACCTGGCCGTGGTGATCCTGATGGGCGTGCTGGGCAGCGTGATCGGCACCCTGCCGCTGTACTACATCGGGCGGGCCTTCGGGGAAGAGCGCCTGGTCGCCTGGGCCGACAAGTACGGCAAGTGGCTGACCCTCAGCGGCAAGGACATCCGCAAGGCCGACGACTGGTTTGATCGGCACGGCACCAAGGCGGTGCTGTTCGGCCGGATGGTGCCCGGCATCCGCAGCCTGCTCAGCCTCCCGGCGGGCATGAGCGAGATGCCCATGCCCAAGTTCCTGATCTACAGCGCCATCGGCTCGGCGCTGTGGGCCACCGCGCTTGCCACGGCGGGCTACGTACTGGGCGAGAACTACGACCGGGTCGAGCAGTACATCAGCCCCATCTCCAAGATCGTGCTGGTGGCAGTGGTCGTCGCGGCGGTCGCATGGTTCCTGAAACGGCGGCGCGAGCAGCAGACCGGAGCGTAAGACTAGAGGAAAAGGCCGCCGGGTCAGCATGCCAGGCGGCCTTCCTCTTTGTGGGCTCAGCGGGGCGTGACGCGCAGATTGAGCACGGCGGCACGGCCCTCCGGCAACTCCTGCCGGGCCGCCGAGCGGTACAGCAGGCGGCCCCGCGCGTCGTTCACGCGGGCGGTGACCACGTAGTCGCGGCGGGGATTGATGCGCACCGGGTTGTACTGGAGCTGGTAGGGGGTGGAGAGCTTGGTGGTCGGGAAGCTCACCTCCAGCAGGGTGGAAGGGGAGCGGCCGTCCGTCACGTCCTGAATGGCGACGGTGACGATGCTTCCGGCGGGCAGGCGCACGGTGGACGGCGCGGAGACGCGGCCCGCGACCACCCTCCACCCGGCAGGCACGTCGGTGAGGTCGGGAGCGGTGGTCGTCGTGGCCGGGGGCGGGGTGCTCGGCCGCACGATGCGGATGCTCTGGGCCAGGGCCGGGGAGGTCAGCAGGGCGGCCAGCAGAAGGGGAAAGGTACGCTTCATGGGTTCACGCTAGCCCCCCCCGCCGTCAGGTACGAGGGTAAGCGCGGCCCGCTTTCTTTACGGTTGGGGCCGGGCGGATGTGGTTCACTCCGGCCCATGCTGCCCGTCCCGCCCAGTTCCGACCCCCTCTTCCCCGACCATCCTGAGGGCCGCGCCTTTCTGGTCCGCGACCCGGTGCTGGGTGGGGTGATCGCCACGCTGGGACCGCTCGCGCCGCTGACACCGACGCCGGACCCCTTCGGCACCCTGATTCGCAGCGTGATCGGGCAGCAGCTCTCGGTGACGGCGGCGGACCGCATCGCGGAACGGGTAGGGACCGCGCTGGGCGAGGTCACACCGGGGGCGCTCGGGGCCGCTGCGCCCGGCAGCCTGCGGGCGCTGGGCCTTTCCTGGGCGAAGGTCCGCACCGTGCAGGCCCTGGCCGGGGCCGCGCAAAGTGGGCAGGTGGACTTCGCGCATCTGGGCACCTTGCCCGACGAGGCCGTGATCGCGGCGCTGACCCCGCTGCCCGGTATCGGCCGCTGGACCGCCGAGATGTTCCTGATCTTCGGACTGGCACGGCCGGACGTGTTCAGCCACGGCGACCTGATCCTGCGGCAGGGGGTAGGGCGCCTGGCTCCCGGCGCGGACGCCCGCGCAGTCGTGAAGGCGTGGTCGCCCTGGCGCACCCTGGCCGCCCGTGCCCTCTGGGCCGACCATCACGCGCGGCAGGCGCGGGGCCGCCGCTTCCCGGACCCGCAGTAGGACGCGGGTGGCCCTACTCGGGTTCCGCGAGCATGGCCCCCAGCACGTCCATCTTCACCACGATGGGCGTGCGGGCGCGGGTGATCGCTCCAGCCTGCTTGAGCTTGCCCAGCGAGTGACTCACCGTCTCGCGGGTGGCCCCCACCATCCGGGCAAGGTCTTCCTGACTCAGCTTGAGTGCCAGTTCTACCCCCTGCGGATGCGGGCGACCGAACTCGCGGGCAAGGCGGTAGAGCAGGCTCGCAACCCGCTCGGGGGCGCTGTAGGCACTCACGGCGGCCGTCCACGCCCGCGCTTCGAAGAGCCGCGCGGCCATCAGCCGGACCAGCTTCATGGCGAGGTCGGGGCGCTCGGTCAGCAGGCTTTGCAACTCGTGCCGGGGCAGCACGATCAGGCTGGTGGGCTCAATGGCCTCGGCCTGGGTGGGGCGGCGCTCCTCAGGTTCCAGCAGCAGTTCCCCGAAGGTGTCGTGCTGGCCGACCACCCCCAGGATCGCCTCCTTGCCGCTGGGAAACAGCTTGCTGATCTTGACCAAGCCGCTGCGCACGAAATACAGCGCGTCCGCCGGGTCATCCATGCGGTAGATCACCTCGCCGGGATGGTAGTCGCGGCAGGGGGTCGTCGCGGCGACCCGCTCCAGCTCGGCCAGCTCCAGGTCAGCGAACAGTTCCGTCCGCTTGAGGTGCCAGACCAGGCTCGGGTAGTTCATGGTGTGGTCAGGATACCCGATAGGTCCCCACTTGCCGCCGACCGTGAGGCGGCCCACGTGACTTTCGCCCGCCGTCCTCTTAGACTCGGTACAATCAAAGAGTCTGCGTGCCGTCCCCGAGGGGAAGGCCGCCATCCCCGAAAGGGAAGAGGAGGAAACCCCGCATGCCTCAGTACAAAGCTCCCCTGCGCGACATCAAGTTCCTGATGCACGAGCTGCTGCAAGCGCCCCAGGTGCTGGCGAACGTGCCCTTTTACCAGGCGAACGAGACCGCCGACAGCGACCTGCTCAACCAGGTGCTCGAGGAGGCCGCCCGCTTCGTCGAGACCGAACTCGTGCCCCTGAACCGCGTGGGCGACGAGGAGGGCTGCACCCGACATGAGGACGGCTCGGTCACCACGCCCACCGGCTTCAAGGAGGCCTACAAGAAGTACCGCGAGGCGGGCTGGACCGCCCTCGACGCCGACCCGAACTACGGCGGCCAGGGGATGCCCCACCTCGTGAGCAACGTGCTCGTCGAGATGATGACCTCCGCGAACGTGGCCTGGAGCATGTACCCCGGCCTCTCGCACGGCGCGTACTCGGCCCTGCACGCGGTGGGAAGCGACGAGCTGAAAAACCTCTACCTCCCCAAGATCGTCTCCGGCGAGTGGACGGGCACGATGTGCCTGACCGAGCCGCACGCGGGCACCGACCTCGGCATGATCCGCACCAAGGCCACCGACAACGGCGACGGCACCTACGCGGTCACCGGCACCAAGATCTTCATCAGCGCGGGCGAGCACGACATGGCCGAGAACATCGTGCACCTCGTCCTGGCGCGGCTGGAGGGCAGCCCGCAGGGGACCAAGGGCATTTCGCTGTTCCTGGTGCCCAAGTTCGTGCCCAACGCCGACGGCAGCCTCGGCGAGCGCAACGGCGTGGTGTGCGGCTCCATCGAGCACAAAATGGGCATTCACGGCAACGCGACCGCTGTGCTGAACTTCGACGGTGCGAAGGGCTACCTCGTCGGCGAGATCAACAAGGGCATGAACCACATGTTCATCATGATGAACGCCGCCCGCCTGGGAACCGGTCTTCAGGGCCTCGGGCTGGGCGAGGTGGCCTACCAGAACGCGCTCGCCTACGCCAAGGACCGCATCCAGATGCGCCACGAGCCTCGCGTGAACGCGGACGAACCCGCCGACCCCATCATCGTGCACCCCGACGTGCGCCGCATGCTGCTGACCGGCAAGGCGTACACCGAAGCAGGCCGGGCGCTGGCGATGTGGCTGGCCCTGAGCATCGACCTGGAACACCACCACCCCGACGAGGCGCAGCGCAAGGAAGCCGCCGACCTCGTGGCGCTGCTGACCCCGGTCGCCAAGGCGTTCATGACCGACAACGGCTTCAACGTGGCCGTGCTCTCGCAGCAGGTGCTCGGCGGACACGGCTACATCCGCGAGTGGGGCCTGGAGCAGTTCGTGCGCGACGCCCGCATCGGCCAGATCTACGAGGGCACCAACGGCATCCAGGCGCTGGACCTCTTGGGCCGCAAGGTGCTGATGGACGGCGGCAAGAAGCTCCAGAAGCTCGCCGGGACCTTGCAGGAGTTCGTGGAGGACAACGCGGACGACGAGGACCTCGCCCCCTACCTCGACCAGCTCGGCAAGGCCGCCGGGCAGCTCGGCAGCCTGACGATGGTGATCGGCCAGAAGGCGATGGCGGGTCCCGAGGGCGCGGACGAGGTGAACGCCGCCGCCGTGGACTACCTGCGCTACTTCGGGCATGTGGTGTACGGCTACCTGTGGGCGCGGATGGCGAAGATCGCCCACGAGAAGATTGCCGCCGGGCAGGACCGTGACGGCTTCTACCTCGGCAAGGTGCAGACGGCGAAGTTCTACTTCACCAAGCTCTTCCCCGAAACCAAGGCGCTCGCCGCGACCATCAAGGCCGGAAACGAGCCGCTGGCCGTGGACGACCGCGCAGTGTTCGGGCTGGAACGGGCGCTCGTCGGGGCGTAAGGTCCTAGGGCCAGTCAAAGGCAAGCTCTGCCCTCACCCTGACCGGGTGGGGGCTTTACCCTGTAGGGGAACGGGAGGAACGATTTGTGCCGAAGAAAACTATGGCGGCATCTGTGCTGAGTAGATCAGCCAGAACGGGGAGGCTTGTCAGCACGCGGAATGAAGGGCGGCTGACCGACAGCATCACTGGGAGCCTGCGGGTGGAGGGATACGACGTGAAGCGGGAAACGGTCGCCACCATCGTTCGTAATCGCCGTACGGGCCGTCTCAAGAAGTGAACTCGCGTCATCCACGCAAGACGGAGCCGCAGGACACCCGCTACGGCTTGCTGGTGGATTACAGGGACATCGAGCCCCACCTGATTCACGGCGAACTCCTGGGGCGCGAGTGGATTCACGCCCGCGCCAGTGACGCTGCGGTGAAACCTTATTTGCACGACACAGACGTGCTGGACCTGCATGCTGCTGCGTTCGCACAGCTCTACGGATGGGCCTGGACCACACGCCGTACCGAGGCTGGGCCGGGTGTCGTGGTCTACGTGCGTTCCTTTGAAGTCAGGTCCAAGCTGCGCGAACTGCAATACGATTTTGCAGCCTGGTATGACGCTCTGCCTGATCTATGGACGCTGGCCGACGCGGCGGAGTTGATGGCGCGGACCCATCACAACTTCGAGTACATCCATCCTTTTCCGGATACCAACGGGCGGACGGGGCGTTTGCTGGATCACTACGTTCTATGGGTGTCGCTTGGCGCCGTGGGACCGAGCTTGGAAGAGAGCCCGCAGATCGTCCATTTCCCAACCGAAGAGAGCATAGGCGACTACTTCGAGGGCTTGCACGAAGCTTCGAATCGCCGTGACTACGATCCTCTGAAGGCCTACTATCTGGCCCGGCTAGAAGAGACCTTCGGCTAACCTTCCCGCGTCTCAGGCAGTCGGTGCCCCCAGAAACGAATTCGTGTGGCGGGAGATGCCCTTGAAAGTCCCCGTTTCCCCCTCGCCCGGCACCCCCTGAAACGCGAGCAGGGCGACCGTGCAGGGGAACCCACCCTCGCGGATGCCCTCGGCGGCGGCCTCGTCCAGCAGGGCCGTGATCGCGTGGGCAAGCTGCGCGTACCGTTCGGGCGAGAGGCGCAGCGTCAGGGCGTCGAGGTGGGTGGGACAGGGCTCCGCCGCCGGGCCGGAAGGCATGGGCGCGGGCCGGGCTGGGCGCTCCGCGTCCCCGAAGCCGTAGAGGTCTTCCTCGCCCACGTGCATCCGGCTCCACGACCGCTCATAGGCCCGCAGAAACCCCTGCGACAGCTCGCGCAGGTCCGCCGTACCGTTGCCCTGCTCGTCGCCGGGGGGCAGCAGGTCCGAGGGCACCCGGAATTCCCGCGCGGCGAGCTGGTAATACACCTTGCCGCCCTCCCGCCGCGCCTCGAACAGCAGCCCCAGGTCGGCCAATTTGCGGGCGTGGTGGTGCACGAGGTTGGGGGCCATCCCCAGCGCCGGGGCCACCTCGCTGGGGGAGCGCGGGGCCAGGAAGTGCCCCAGAAAGCCGTGGTGCTGCCGCAGGGCACGGGCGACGGCAGGGTCCGTCACACGCACCTCCTGTTGAACCTGAGTCATGGGCCAAGGGTGACAGGGGGCGTTTCAGCCCGCCACCGCCCGCGCTGAAGAGGGCCTCCCTCCCGACCGTCCACTCTGGAGAAACGGTTCACGGTCCCTCTCAGACGGCCTTGCTACAGTGAGCGCCCGGAGAGGACCACATGCCCACGTACGTCTACAAGAACATCGAAACCGGCGAAACCTACGAGATCAAGCAGAGCATGCGCGACGAGCCGCTGACCACCCACCCCGAGACGGGCGCGGCGATCAAGCGCGTGCTGGTCGCGCCCGGCATCGCGTTCCGGGGCAGCGGCTTTTACGTGACCGACTCCCGCCCTGCGCCGAAGGGCGAAGTCGGGGGCAGCGGCGCGGGCGGCGGCGGCGAGTGACCGCCGCGCTGCGTGCCCTGGCGGCCGCCCTGCTCCTGGCCGGGGCGGGCGCCGCCGTCTATCTCACCGGGCACGGGCAGGGCGTGCAGGCGCAGCGGGCGCTGGCGACCACCGACGAGATCAACACGGTCGAGGTGGCGCAAAAGTCGCTGCGGGCGGTCGTGCGGGTGGATGCCCGGCTGCGCAAGGAATTCTTGCAAGCCGGGGACGACCCGGTCGAGACGGGCACCGGCTTTTTCTACAAGTCCAATCTGATCGTCACCAACTACCACGTCGTGCAGTTCCAGGAGTCGGTGAGCGTGACCCTGTACAACGGGCGGCGGGTGCCCGCGCGGGTCGAGGGGATCGACCCCGGCATCGACATCGCCATTCTGCGGGTGAGCGGGGTTTCGGCGCCGCGCACCCTCGCCTTCGGGCGCAGCGCGAGCCTGCTTCCGGGGCAGAAGCTGATCACCATCGGCACGCCGCTGCGGATTCCCAACTTCGTGGGCACCGGGGTCTTCAGCGTGATGGCGAGCGCTCAGGACGTGCCGCGCGACGACCAGCTCGGGCAGGAGATCGGCCAGTACCTGCTCACGACCGCCAGCATCCAGCAGGGCAACAGCGGCGGCCCGGTCCTCGACTCGCGCGGGGCGGTGGTGGGGGTAGCCGACGCCAATGCCGCGCCCAACCTCTTCGTGCCGGGCATCATCGGCATGGCGATTCCCAGCGACCTCGTGCGCCAGAGCCTCGACGACCTCGAGAAGATCGGCGTGCCCCAGCGCGGCACCCTGGGGGTCACGCTGGTGGACCTCGAGACCCTGGACCCGGCGCTGCGGCAGCTCGCGGGTCTGAGCAGCTCGGACGGGGCGCTCGTCGACGAGGTCGCCGCCGGGTCCGCCGGGGCGCGGGCCGGGCTGCGCGGCAGCCTGCGCAACAGCCGGGGCCAACTCTTGGCGCCACTGGGCGACATCATCGTGGCGGTGGACGGCGTGCGGGTGCGCGGCAGCTACGACGTGACCCGGCTGGTCGCTGCCAAGCGCCCCGGCCAGACCGTCAACCTGCGGGTGTGGCGGAACAAGAAGAGCGTGAACGTCAAGGTGACCCTGCAAAAGCGGACCCTGCAGTAACTGCATCTTTCACCCAGAGACGCTCCGGCCCGTGCTGGAGCGCCTTTTTTCGGTCGGCTGGCCGGAGCTTACGGAAAGCTTTATGATTCCTGTTGGTATGTACGTCGTCGTCGAAGGCCCCATCGGGGTAGGAAAAACGAGCCTGGCGGGGCGGCTCGCGGGGCGCTCCGGCGCGGAGCTGAATCTGGAGGTCGTGGAGGAAAATCCCTTCCTGGCCCGCTTCTATGAGTCGCCGGAAGCCTACGCCTTTCAGGTGCAGGTGTTCTTCCTGCTCTCGCGCTTCAAGCAGCTCTCGGCGCTCGCACAGCCGGGGCTGTGGAGCGGCCATGTGGTCAGCGACTACCTCTTCGACAAGGACTTCATCTTCGCGGCGATGAACCTCAAAGACGCCGAGTTCGCGCTGTACGAGGACCTCTACAGTCACCTCTCGCCCCGGCTGCCCACCCCGGACCTCGTGGTGTACCTGCGGGCCGAACCGGGGCTGCTGCTCTCGCGCATCGAGAAGCGGGGCCGCCCCTTCGAGCGCGACATGCAGGCCGCCTACCTCGCGGACCTGACCGCCCGCTACGACGAGTATTTCCGGACCTACCCCGGCCACCTGCTGACGGTTGATGCCAGCCGCTACGACTTCGTGGGCAACCCCGACGACGAACGCGCCCTGCACGCCGAGATCGAATCGGCGCTGCGAGCCGGGCAGGGGGCGGTGGTGTGACCTTCCGGACCGCTGCCCTGACTCCGGTGCTCCCGCGGATCCGGGGCCGCTGAGATGTACCTCGCCATTTCCGGCAACATCGGCAGCGGCAAGAGCACCCTGACGCGGATGCTCGCCGACCGCTACGGCCTGCGCCCGGTCTACGAGCCGTATGCCGAGAACCCCTACCTGGAGGATTTCTACCGCGACATGCGGCGGTATTCTTTCCACAGTCAGGTGTATTTCCTGTCGCGGCGGCTCGAACAGCACCTCAACCTGGTCACGGGGGCGCGGTACGTGATTCAGGACCGCACGGTCTTCGAGGACGCCAATATCTTCGCCCGCAACCTCTACGAGTCGGGCCAGATGGAAGCCCGCGACTGGGCCACCTACCGGGGACTGTATGAGGGCGTGCTTCCGGCCCTGCGGGTGCCCGACCTTTTGATTCACATCGACGCCTCGCTGCCTACCCTGAAAAAGCGCATCGCCCAGCGGGGCCGCGCCTACGAAAAGGACATCCCCGACGCCTATCTGGGGGGCCTGAACCGCCTCTACGACGAGTGGATTCAGGGCTTTGACGCCTGCCCGGTCGTGCGGGTGCCGGGCGACGAGCTGGATTTCGTGCAGAATCCGGCGGCTTTTCAGTGGGTATGCAGCCGGGTGCAGGCGCACGGCTTCGGGCTGCCGCTGCTGCGTTAGGAGCCGGGGGCGGTCTGCTAGCCTCGCTCCCATGCACCTGCCCGAGCTGGCCGCCGCCCTGAATGTCCCCCCGACCGACCTGCCGCCCACGGGGGTCCGGGGCGTCACCCACAACGCGGCGTGGGTCGAGCCGGGGTTCGTGTTCGTGGCGATTCGGGGCGCCCGCTTCGACGGGCACAGCTTTCTGGACGAGGTGGCGGGTCGGGGCGCGGTCGCGGTGCTGGGCGAGAGCTTAAGCGAGGGGCAGACCTCTCCCCTGCCCTACCTGACGGTCCCGGACGCGCGGGCGGCGCTGGCGGACGCGGCGGCAGCGCTGGAGAGCCACCCTAGCCGGGCGCTCAAGGTCGTGGGCGTGACGGGCACCGACGGCAAAACCACGACGAGCTGGCTGACCCGCCATCTGCTACGGGCAGCGGGATTACCTACGGGCCTGCTGAGCACCGTGGGCTACGAGTTGCCTGACGGGAGGCTGCGGCATTTCCCCGCGCACTTCACCACCCCGGAAGCGCCCCAGGTGCAGGCGACCCTGCGCGAACTGCTGGAGGCGGGCGGGCGGGCCGCCGTGCTGGAGGCCAGCAGCCACGCCCTCGCGCTGGAGCGGGTGCGCGGGGTGGAGTGGGACGTGGCGGTCTGGACGCACCTCACGCAGGAGCACCTCGACTTTCACGGCACGGTGGAGGCGTACTTCGCGGAGAAGCGCAAGCTGGTGGAGCGTGCCCCCTTCGCCGTGCTGAACGCCGACGACCCCTGGACCGCGCGGCTGACCGGCGTCGCCTCCGACGAGACGACCTATTCCCTGGACGGCTCTCCCGCCGACTGGCAGGCGCACGAGGTGGAAGAACGGGCGACCGGGCTGCACTTCCGGGTCAAGTCGCCCCTGGGCGAGTTCGCGGCCCACCTCCCCATGATCGGCCGCTTCAACGTGGCGAACGCGCTCGCGGGGATGGCGGCGGCGGCGCGGCTGGGGGCCACGCGGGAGCAGCTTGTGACGGGCCTCGCCTCTTTCGGCGGGGTGCCGGGGCGGATGGAACTCGTGCCGGGCGGCGAGGATGCGCCCCGCGTAGTCGTCGACTTCGCCCACACGCCCCCCAGTCTGGACAAGGCACTGGACACGCTGCGGGCGACCACGCCGGGGCAACTGTGGGTGGTGATCGGGTCGGCGGGTGGCCTGCGCGACCCCGGCAAGCGGGCGCCGCTGGGCGAGGTCGCCACCCGGCGGGCCGACCACGCCGTCTTCACCGAGGAGGACCACCGCGACACGCCCCTCGCGGACATCCTCGCCGAGATGGAGCGCGGGGCACGGGAGGCGGGCCGGAGCAACTTCGTCTCGGTCGGGGACCGACGCGAGGCGATCCGGTACGCCATCGGCGCCGCCCTGCCCGGCGACACCGTGCTGCTCGCGGGCAAGGGCGCCGAGGACACCCTAGAGCGCGGCGCCGACGTCCTCCCCTGGAACGAGGTGGAGGAGGCGCGGGCGGCGCTGGAGGCCCGGCGGTGAGCTTCACACCTGGGGAACTCCTGCGCCACGTGTCTGGCAAGGTGCGCGAGCGGGCGCGGGACCTTGTGCGCGAGGTGGGCCGCCGCGAGCGGCAGGGCGACGTGATCCGGGCACGGGTGCAGGGGAGCCGCCCGCGCCGTACCGGGTCTGCCTCGACCTGAACACGGCGAGGTCGTCTGTTCCTGCCCTGACGAGCACAACGCGATCTGCAAGCACGCGGCGGCCACGCTGCTGGTCCTTGTGGACGCCCCGACGTCCTTGGCCCCCGCCGCCTCGCCCCGGCGCCTCCCCACACTGACTGGGCTGGCGGAGAGCGACGTGGGCCGCCTGCACGACCTCTCCCCCGATGTGGTCCTGGGCTGGGCACGGGAGCTGACCCACCAGGCCGAGGAGGAGGAATGGGGGTAGACCCCGCCGAAGCGCCTGCCCCTCCCCCCGCCATCCGGCCGATGCCGCGCCGCGTTCTCGGCGGCATCCTGTGCCCGGCGGGAGAGGCAGCCTTGCATGAAGGGACCGACCTCCCACCCGCTAGACGCCCCACACCGGGCGCGGAGAGGCTGGAGAGATGAACGGCAAGCACATCACGAAGCTGGGGTTCGGGGGCCGGGCGATCGCCCTGGCCCTCGCCGCCGCCAAAGTGCGCGAGCGGGTGGGAATCAGTACGCAAGAAATCCTGGGAGAACTCGCTTCGGTGCGCGACCACCCGGAGGCCTATGTCACCGGGGGCGTCTACGCTGACCTCGCGGCAGAGCTGACCTCGCGGGAGGCCAGGGCGCGGGCGGCGCGGCAGGCGACCCTGCGGCCCACGCCGCTGCCCTACCGGGTCTGGGGCGAGGACCTGATCGAGCCCGGCGCCCGCACCCAGATGGACGTGGCGATGCAGCTTCCGGTCAGCCGCGCGGGAGCACTGATGCCCGACGCCCACGTGGGCTATGGCCTGCCCATCGGCGGGGTGCTGGCGACCGAGGGGGCCGTGATTCCCTACGGGGTGGGCGTGGACATCGGCTGCTCGATGATGCTCAGCGTGTTGCCCCTGCGCCCCGATGCCCTGGGGACCGACGAGACCCGCAAGCTGCTGATGAAGCACACCCGCTTCGGGGCGGGCGTGAGCTTCGAGAAGTCCTTCCGGGGCGACCACGAGGTCTTGCACGACCCCGCCTGGCGCGAGCAGGCGCTGCTGCGGCACCTGCGGGACAAGGCTGCCGAGCAGATCGGCACCTCGGGCAGCGGCAACCATTTCGTGGAGTTCGGCACCCTGCACCTGCCCGCCCCCGACCTAGGGCTGGAGGCCGGGGACTACCTCGCGGTGCTGTCCCACAGCGGCTCGCGCGGGTTCGGGGCACAGGTGGCGAACCACTACACCAAGGTCGCGCAGACCCTGCACCCGCAACTCGACCCCGCTGCCCGCAAGCTCGCGTGGCTGCCGCTGGACACCGAGGAAGGCGAGGGCTACTGGCAGGCGATGAACCTCGCGGGGCGCTACGCCCTGGCGAACCACGACCTGATTCACGCCCGGATTGCCCGCGCCCTGGGTGCCGAGCCGCTCGCCCAGGTCAGCAACAGCCACAACCTCGCCTGGAAGCAGGTCCTCCCCGATGGTGAGGAAGTGATCGTCCACCGCAAGGGCGCCACCCCCGCCGAGGCCGGGCGCCTGGGCCTGATTCCCGGCAGCATGGCCGATCCCGGCTTCGTGGTGCGGGGGCGCGGCAACGCGGAGGCCCTCGACAGCGCCAGCCACGGGGCCGGGCGCCAGATGGGGCGCAAGGCCGCAGAACGGGCGCTGAACAAGCGCGACGTGCAGGCTTACTTGAAGGAGCGCGGCATCACGCTGATCGGCGGCGGGGTCGACGAGGCGCCGCAGGCCTACAAGCGCATCGAGGAAGTCATCGCCCGGCAGCGCGACCTCGTGGACGTGGTGGCCGAGTTTCGCCCGCGCGTGGTGCGGATGGACACCGGGCACGAGGACGTGTAGGGCGGAGGACCTCTTACCCCCTCCTCCGGTGGACGATTACAGAACTGTACAGGTTTTCGCTTTTCGCTCCTCCCCCTGGAGAGAAGAAGGCTCTTCTTACCCCAACCCCCGCCCCAGCCGCTCCAGCAGCGCTGCCCCAAAGGCCACGCCCTTCCCGAAGTGCTCGCGCAGGATGTTCTCGTTCGGCGCGTGCACCCGCTCGCCCACGTTGCCGATCCCCAGCGCCACGCACGGCACCCCCAGGAAGGCCCCAAAAGGATGCATCGGCCCGCTGCCACCGCTACTGGGGTTGACGATGGGATCGGTACCGTGTGCCTCCCGCGCCGCCTCCACGCAGGCCCGCACGAAGGGGTGATCGGCGTCGGCGCGGGCGGGCTTCTGGTGGGCTTCCAGTTCCACGATCTCCACGTCGCCCAGCCCCTGCGCGTCGAGGTGCGACCGCAGCAGCGCCAGCACCCGCGCCGGGTCCTGATCGGGCACCAGCCGAAAGTCCAGCTTGACGAAGCCCGCCGCCGGAAGGACCGTCTTGCTTCCCTCGCCCTGATACCCGCCGCCCCAGCCGTTCACGTTGATGACGGAGTGAAGATTCAGGCGCTCGTGGTAGGCCGCCCCGGTCGCCAGGGGCCGGGTGACCCCGTAGGTGCCCCGCACACTCTCCCTGTCGCCGGGAACGCGGGCCACCGCCTCCCGGTCGGCGGGCGACGGCTCGCGCACATCGTCGTGGAAGCCGGGAATCGTTACGCGCCCGGTCTCGTCACGCAAGGAGGCCACCGCACGGGCCAGGCGGTACAGGGGATTGTCCACCACCGCCCCCAGACTGCTGTGCAGGTCGGAGTCGGCCACCCGGCAGCGCAGTTCCACGCACATGATGCCCTTGAGGCCTAGGTACATCACCGGGCGCCCCTCGGGGTCAATGGAGCCGAACTCCCACCAGCACCCGTCGGCCCGCAGTTCCTCCGCGTGCTTCTCCACGAAGCGCTCCACGCTGGGGCTGCCGACCTCCTCCTCACCCTCGATCAGCCAGCGCACCCGCAGGGGCAGGCGCCCGCCGTGCCGCTCCCGCACCGCCCGCACCGCTGCCAGCCGCGAGGCGAATTCGCCCTTGTCGTCCGACGCGCCGCGCCCGTAGAGCCGCCCATCGCGCTCGGTCAGGGCGAAGGGCGGCGTGTCCCACAACTCCAGCGGGTCCTCGGGCTGCACGTCGTAATGGTTGTAGATCAGCAGGGTGGCCGGACCCTCGCCCGCCTCGGCCACCAGCACGGGCGCGACCTCGCCGGGGTACTCACACACGGTGAACCCCTCGGCCTCCAGCAGCCGGGTCACGAAGGCCGCCGTCTCGGGCAGCATCCGCCCCTGCGCCGAGACGCTCTCCAGGGTCACGAGGTCGCGCAGGTCCGCGAGACCACGCTCGATATGGGGGGTCAGGTCAGAGGGGGTCACGGGAGCAGCGTAAGCGATGGAGCCGGGGGTCAGAGCCGGACCAGCACCCACCCGGCCACTTCCCGGAACGCCTGCACCTCGTCCTGCCCGCTCAGCAGACGGGCCAGCCAGTCTCCCTGGGGCTGAATGGGCAATTCCGGCAACAGTTCCCACATCCGGGTGACAGCAGGAGGGGAGTGGTCGTTCACGGCGCACAGCGCCTCGGCCAGAGTCCAGAGGGTCGTGCGGGTCAGGAAGGTCGCCTGATCAGGAGCCGCACCTTCCAGCTTGCCCAGGGTGGAGGTCAGCCAGTGCCGCAGCCTGCGCCGCTCGGCCTCTGGGGTACAGTAGGCCGCCAATCGCCGCCGCACCTCGGCCTGAATCCGGGCGAGGTCGCCGCCAGGGTCGTGGAGGACGCGGCTCTCAGCCCACCCCAGGAGCGTCAGGTCAGAACCCTCTTCCACCTCCCGCCACGCCCGCTCCAGCGTGTGCCCATGCCGCTCAATCAGGATTTCCGCACGCTCCTCTGTCTCGAAAGGCCGCGCCTGGGGCCAGTAGAGCCACAGGTCGAGGTCGGAGGTGGGGCGGGCGGTGCCCCGCGCCACGGAGCCGCCGACCCGGAAGCCCAGCACCCCCGCCGGGAGGGCCTGCGTCAGCTCTTCAGCCAGCAGGCGTCGGTGAACCCCATGGAGAATGAAGGAAAGGTCAGGCTCACCCGTCACCCCTCGAAGCCGTGCGGATGGCGCCGGTGCCACTCCCAGGCGGTCCGCACGATTTCCTTCAGATCCATGAACTGCGGTTTGAAGCCCAGATCTTGCACGATGCGCCGGGCGTCGGCGACGAGGCGGGGCGGATCGCCCGCACGGCGTGGGGCGAGTTCACGTGGCAGGACAGGCAGGCCATCTTCGGTAATCACCGCGTCGACCGCGTCGAGCACCTCCCGGACGGAAAAGCCGTGGCCCAGGCCCACGTTGTAGGTCGCGGCCGTCATCTGACCGCGTTCCAGCGCCTCGACCGCCAGCACGTGCGCGTCGGCGAGGTCCTGCACGTGGATGTAATCGCGAATGCAGGTGCCGTCGGGGGTGGGGTAGTCGTCCCCGAAGACCTTCATCTTCTCGCGCTGGCCCAGAGCGGTCAGGCAGGCGAGCTCGATCAGGTGGGTCTTGTTGGCATGGTCCTCCCCGATCTCGCCCCCCGGCGCGGCTCCGCACACGTTGAAATACCGCAACACCACGAACGGCAGGCCGTGCGCGGCGTGGAAGGCGTGGATCATGCGCTCGGTCATCAGCTTGGTTTCGCCGTAGACGCTTTCGGGGCGCAGGGGGGCGTCCTCGGGAATGGGCACGTCGTCGGTGGTGCCGTACACGGCGGCCGTGGAGGAAAAGACGAGCGGCACCACCCGCGTCTGCGCGATGGCTTCCAGCAGGTTGAGGCTGCCCACCACATTGTTGCGGTAGTAGCGGCCCGGTGCGCCCATGCTCTCGCCCACCTCGATCAGCGCAGCGAAGTGGATGACGGCGTCAGGCTGGTGCGCGGCCAGCGCCGCCCGCAGCCCTTCTGCGTCCAGCAGGTCCACCTGCACCAGCTTTACCCCTTCCAGCAGTGCTTCTCGGTGCCCGCTGCTGAGGTTGTCCAGCACCACGACCTCGTGCCCGGCCCCCCGCAGTTGCCGCACAGTGTGTGACCCGATGTATCCCGCTCCCCCGACGACCAGCAGCTTCATGGAAGACAGGGTAAGGGATGGGCTGCCCGGACAGCACCCGCCACCCCGCCGGAAAAACGGCTGCTGGCGAATTCAGGAGATGCAGCCTGCAGGTGTTACGCTCCAGCATGAACACTGAACCTTACTTGGTATCACCCGGAACCCCTGTTTCTCTGGATCACTGGGACCCCGGCGACAAGGGCGGATGGAACAAGGGGGAAGGCAGCGCCCGACTTGAACTCCTGCTCAACGACCTCGCTGGGCTTCAGGAACGCCTGTATGCCGAGGGTCAGCAGGCCCTGCTGATCGTGTTGCAGGCCCGTGACGCCGGGGGCAAGGACGGCACGGTGAAGAAGGTCATCGGGGCTTTCAATCCAAGCGGCGTCCACATCGCCAACTTCAAGGCGCCTACTTCGGAGGAACAGGCCCACGATTTCCTGTGGCGGGTCCACGCCCGGGTGCCTCGCCTGGGGATGATCGGCGTATTTAACCGCAGCCATTACGAGGACGTGCTGGTGCCGCGCGTGCTCGGCGGGCTGGATGATGCGGCCACTGCCCGTCGCCTGGCGCATATTCGCGGTTTCGAGGCCCTGCTGACCGACGCCCGCGTCCGCGTGGTCAAGTTCTATCTGCACGTCAGCGCCGAGGAGCAGCGCAAGCGGTTGCAGGCGCGGCTGGACGACCCCACCAAACACTGGAAATTCGACCCTGCCGATCTCCAGGCACGCGAAGCCTGGGATGACTACACGCAGGCCTATCAGGACGTGCTGAGCACCAGTTCTCCGGAAGCCCCCTGGTATGTCATTCCGGCCGACCACAAGTGGTTCCGCAATCTGCTGATCGCTGAGCTTCTGGTACAGACGCTGCGCCATATGAATCCGCAGTACCCGGCCCCGACTTTTGACCCGGCGGGGCTCCGGGTGCCGTGAGGCGCGACAACACAAAAACCCCCACCGTGAGGGGTGGGGGGATGGAGTGGAGCGGGAGACGAGATTCGAACTCGCGACATCTACCTTGGCAAGGTAGTGCTCTACCAGCTGAGCTACTCCCGCACGGGAGCGGCACCGCGTGCGGTGCCTTCCTCACCGGCCCTATTGGGAGACCGGGTGCAGTATAAGAAAAAACCCCCGCGCTGACCGACTTTTCCGGGACCCTGCGGTCCGAGTATCATGGGCGCTGCCGTGTTTCACGACCCTGTTCGGCATGGAGAGGGGTGGTTCCGC
>NZ_WBSL01000022.1 GCF_009377345.1 Deinococcus terrestris
CCAGGGCGGCAACGACGAACGCGAACAGACCCTCAACCAACTGCTCGTGGAAATGGACGGCTTCGGTTCCGGGCAGGAGGTCATCATCCTGGCCGCCACCAACCGCCCCGACGTGCTGGACGCCGCGCTGCTGCGTCCGGGACGCTTCGACCGTCAGGTGGTGGTGGACGCCCCCGACGTGCGGGGGCGGGAGATGATCCTGCGCATTCATGCCCGCAAAAAGCCGCTGGACCCCAGTGTGGACCTGGGGGTGATTGCCAGAAGGACGGCGGGAATGGTGGGGGCGGATCTGGAGAATCTGCTCAACGAGGCGGCTTTGGGGGCAGCGCGGTCAGGGCGGTCGAAGATCGTGATGCGGGATGTGGAAGAAGCGCGGGACCGGGTCTTGATGGGACCCGAACGGCGGAGTCTGGTGGTGCGGGAAGCGGATCGCCGGGTGACCGCCTACCACGAGGTCGGCCACGCCCTCGCCGCTCAACTCCTCCCCCACGCCCAGCGGGTTGCCAAGCTGACGGTGGTGCCGCGCGGCCGGGCAGCGGGCTACATGATGCCCGACGCCGACGACCGCCTGCACGTCACCCGCCCCGCGTTGGAGGACATGGTCGCCGTGGCGCTCGCAGGCCGCGCCGCCGAGGAGGTCGTGTTCGGGGAGATCACGACCGGCGCCCAGAACGACTTCCAGCAGGCGACGGGCCTCGCCCGGCGGATGGTCACCGAGTGGGGCATGTCACCGCGCATCGGCAAGGTGGCGCTGGCAGAGGGCGAGGGCAGCTTCCTGGGCGGCGGCCCACAACTCGTGCCCATGAGCGAGGCGACCGCGCACACGGTGGACGAGGAGGTCCGGGGCATTATTGAGGCGGCCTACGCCCGCGCTGTCGCCCTCGTGCAGCAGCACCTCCCCCGCGTCCACGAGACGGTCGAGGTCCTGATTCGCCGCGAGACTCTCAGTGGCGAGGAGTTCTCCACCCTGCTCGCGGGCGGCACCCTGGACGAGCTGCCCCCGCCTCCCCCGGCGCCCCTTCCCCCCGCGCCACTCCCCGCCTGAACGGCAGGTGCAGAAAGCCGCCGACCAACACGGTTCGGCGGCTTCTTTGTTTCCAGCTGTCAGAGCACTGGGCAGAATTATGGCCCCCGGAGAACAGCGCCCCAGGGGCTTCCCCAAACGCCCAATGTTCTCCTTAAATTCGCTCGCCCTGCTCGGCCAACGAATGCGGGACACCACCGCATTCTTATGGCAAATGCTCTAAATCTCCTCGTCCTCCGGGTCGCGCATCTGGGAGGGGGGGACCGGAGCCTGAGTGCGGTTCTGGTCGCGGCGGGGGTCGGGGGCCGGGGGATTGCCCGACACCTTGATCTCCAGCGGGGTCGACCCGAAGCTCAGGCTGCGCTGCGGGGCCGGAATCTCGATCCCTGCCTCATCCATGGCGATCTTGATGCGGCGATTGAACTCGCGGCCCAGGGCGTACTGGCCCTTGGGCTGCACCTTGTACAGCGCCCGCAGGGTGACGCCGTCGGGGGCGAGGTTGGTGACGCCCTGAATCTCGGGCTCCTCCAGAAAAGACGCCGACCACGCCGGGTCCGCGTGCAGTTCGCGGCTGACCCGCTCCAGCACCCGCAGCGCCTCGTCAATGTCGGCGCCGTAGGTCACGTCCACGGTGGCGACCACCCGCGACCAGTCCTTGCTGCTCACGCTGACCGTCTGAATCTGCCCGTTGGGAATCAGGTGAACGGTGCCGTCGAGCGCCCGCAGCGCGGTCAGGCGCAGGTTCAGGCGCTCCACCGTGCCCGAGAGCTGCCCGGTGTTCACGGTGATCACGTCGCCCACCCCGTACTGGTCTTCGAGCAGGATGAAAAAGCCGGTGAACACGTCTTTGATCAGGCTCTGTGCTCCGAAGCCTACCGCGAGGCCCAGCACCGACACCCCGGCCAGCAGGCTGGTCGCGTTGACCCCCAGCGCCTGCAAGCCGGCGATCAGGGCGAGAATCACCAGCGCGACCTTCAGGGTGCTGTCCACCACCCCGCGCAGGGTCTGGACGCGCACGGTGCGGCGGTTGAACTGCTCTTCTGCCACGATGCGCGAGGTCAGGGTGCCGATCAGGTTCCAACCGATCAGGGACAGGGCCACGATCACCAAGACTTGCCCGGCGCTGTGCCGGAAGCCGTCCACGATGTCCCCGCCGAGGTCAAACAGCACGGGCACGCTGGGAAGGTAAGCCACCCGCGTGGCGACCGCCAGCCAGCCCAGCGCCACCACGGCGGTCCACAACCAGCCCAGCCCCGACACGAGCCGGGGGGGCGCGTGGCCCTCCAGCGCCCGCAGCACGGTCCGCCCGAAGCGGTAGAGCGCGTAGGCCACCACCAGGGTTAGCCCCAGGCCGAGCCACACCTGGGGCTTTTGAAATTGAAAGGTGAGTTCGTTCAGCAGGTCGTCGGACATCGCCCCAGCCTCGCATGAGCACGTGAGGGGGGGCAACGCGGGCTCAGGTGGGGGCCAGCGCCGCCTCCAGCCGGGCGATCAGGTCGGCCTCGTGGGCGCGGGCCGCCCGAAGCAGGGCGTTCTTGACTGCGCGGGCGTCAGCGCTGCCGTGTCCGATAAAGGCCAGCCCGCGCACCCCGATCAGGATGCTTGCCCCGTAGGTGCTAGGGTCCATCCGCTCGGCCAGCCCGCGCAGCGCCGGGCGCACCAGCAGGCCGCCCACCTTGGTTTTCAGGCTGCCTCCCAGCGCCTCGCGCACCCACCCGAAAAGGACCTTGGCCTCCCCCTCCGCGAGCTTGAGCACCACGTTTCCGGTAAAGCCGTCGGTCACCACGATATCGGTGGTCCCCTGAAAGAGGTCGCGGCCCTCCACGTTGCCGTGGAAATTGATGCCGTGGCCGTGCAGCTCGCGCAACAGGCCGTGGGCCTCCAGCACGAGCTGGCTGCCCTTGTGCGGCTCCTCCCCGATGGAGAGCAGGCCCACCGTGGGGTTCTCGCGGTCCTCGACCACCCGCAGATACACGGTCGCCAGCCGCGCCCACTGGGCGAGGTACGCCGCCTTCACGTCCGCGTTCGCCCCCACGTCCAGCAGGGTCACGAAGCCCTGCTTGCTGGGGAGGTGCGTCAGGATGGCGGGCCGGTCCACGCCCCTGACCCGCCCCAGGGTCAGCAGCGCCGAGGCCATCGTGGCCCCGCTGTGGCCCATGCTGACGGCGGCGGCGGCCCGGCCTTCCTTGACCAACCGGGTGCAGACGTTGATGCTCGCGCCCGTGCGGCCCCGCACGTCCGAGGCGTGCTCCTCCATCCCGATCACGTCGGATGCGTCCACCACGTCGAGTGGCAGGCTGGCGCTGCCAGGGTGCTTGCCGAGTTCGGCGTGCAGCGCCACCCGTGGCCCGACGAGCAGCACCGGCACCCCCGCACGGGCCGCCTGCACGGCGCCCTCCACATTCGGCGCGGCCCCGTGGTCCCCGCCCACCGCGTCCAGAGCGATGGGCAGGGTGGTTTTCGGCGTGCCCGGCTCAGCGCTCATCGGGCTCCGTCAGCGCCGCCGTGACGTAAAAGGGGCGGCCTCCCTCGGCGCGGCCCTCGCTGGGCAGGCGGTAGCCGGGGCGCTCGACCTCTGCGCGGAGGGCCGAGAGGTCCACGTACTCGTCGGCGGCGTTGCGCAGCTCGTAGCTCGTCATCTCGGGAATGCTCGCCACGACCACCCGCTTGCCCCGCGCCCGCAGCACCTCGACCGGGCGCTCGAAGTCGCCGTCGCCGGTCAGCAGGATGGCCGTGTCAAACCGGTCGGCCGTGGTCAGCAGGTCGGTCACCAGGAAGATGTCGAGACTGGCCCGGCGCTGCGTCTCGCCGTGCTCGTCGGTGACCTCGCGCAGGGGCCGGGTGCGGACCGTGTAGCCCATGTAGGTCAGGGCGTCCACGAAGCGCTTTTGCTTGTCGTCGGGGTGGGCGGGCACCGCCGTGTAATAGAAGGCGTTGTGGAGGGTGCCGCCCGCGCGGAAGTGCTCCAGAATCTTGCGGTGGTCGAAGTTCCAACCCAGGCGGCGGGCCGCCGCGTAGACGTTGGCACCGTCAATAAAGAGGGCAATGCGTTCAGTCATAAAGGCTCCTGGCGGGGCACGGTGGCCCCGTCATCCCTCAGCATACGGGACCGGCTTCAGCCCGAGTTGTGGCCGCCCGGCCGGGTCGTGCAGCGCCGCCCAGACCTCCCCCCGCAACCGCCGCAGGTCCACCCCGCCGTAGGTGTCGGGGAGACGCCCCAGGTATACCTCCGCCTTGTGGAAGTTGCGGTGGGTCAGGCTGCCGTGGTGCCAGCGCTTGTGCAGCGCGGCGGCGAGCAGGATCAGGGCCTGGAGAAAGTCTCGCTCGGCACCCGTCGCCGTCCCCCACGGCGTCTCCCAGGCCTCATGCGCCTCCCACCACTCGCCCGCGTCGAAGAGCCGGGCACCCTCACTCAGATGATTCTCGCCTCTCCCGGTCATGGAAGGAGGCTAATGCACCCTGTCAGGCAGGCGGCCCCGGCCCGATGAACCCACGGTTAGGCTGTCCGCATCTGCCGCATATCCGCTCATGCCCCCAGGGGGTATATTCGGTTCATGAAGCCTGTGGAACTCACGGACAGCACCTTCCAGAGCGAGACGGCCGAGGGCCTGACCCTGGTGGACTTCTGGGCGCCCTGGTGTGGTCCCTGCCGCATCATCGCTCCCGTCATCGAGGAACTCGCCGGGCAGTACGAGGGACGGGTCAAGGTCGCCAAGCTCAACGTGGACGACAACCCCAGCGTCTCCGGTCAGTACCGGGTGATGAGCATCCCCACCATGATCCTCTTTAAAGACGGTCAACCCGTTGAGGGCATGGTCGGCGCTCAGCCCAAGCGGGCCTTTGAGGCCCTGCTCGACAAGTACGCGGCGGCTGCTGTCACCAACTGACCTGTTCACCCCTGCCAGGGCCGCCTCTTTCCGGGGCGGCCTTTCGCGTGGTCAGAAGCGCGTAAAGGGATGCGGTGTCCAGGCATGCAGGCACTCGGAGAGCAGCACTTCACCGTCGGGCCAGTCGCCGTGCCCGCTGGCAGTATTGAGGTGCCCGGCCTCCCCCGCCGTGACGAACTCGGCGCCCCAGGTGTCGGCCAGGGCCTCCGCCCACTTGGACGCTGCGTAGGGATCGTTCTCGCTCGCCACCACCAGCGCCGGAAAGGGTAATGGGGCGGACGGGAGGGGAGCGAAGCGGCGCACCTCCTCGGGCGCGTTGGGGCGTTCCGGGTCCGGCGGCGCGACGAGCAGGGCACCGCGCACCCGCTCCGGCACCTCAAAGTGGGCCGCCCAGTGCGCCACCGTGGGCACACCGCAGGAATGCGCCACCAGCACGAGTTCGCCGGGCGTGTCCCGCACCACCTCGTCCAGCCGGGCGGCCCAGGCGTGCGGGTCCGGTTCCTCCGGGTCGTCCTGCCGCACCCGCGCCGCCCCGAACTTCCGTTCCCAGAGGGTCTGCCAGTGCTCTGGCCCACTGTCTCCCAGGCCGGGCACGATCACGAGGGTAGGGGTCACGGGGGGAAGCTATCAGCTTTCGGCGGTCAGCCCTCAACAAAGAAAAACCCCGCCGAAGCGGGGCTTTGGACACGTCTGGTTTCAGACGAGTTCGATCAGGGCCATCGTGACGCCGTCGCCGCGGCGGGTGCCCACGCGCAGGATGCGGGTGTAGCCGCCGGGACGCTCGGCGTACTTGGGGGCCACCTCGTCCATCACCTTGCGGACCACGTCCTTGTCGTGGATGTCGCGGGCGACGAGGCGGCGGGCGTGCAGGTCGCCACCCTTGGCGGTGGTGATCAGCTTCTCGACGTAGGGGCGTAGCTCCTTGGCCTTGGTGAGGGTCGTCTGGATGCGGCCCTCACGCAGCAGCGCGGTCGCCTGGGCACGGGCCAGGGCAGTGCGGGCGCTGCTGTTGCGGTTGAGCTTGCGACCGGATTTACCGTGACGCATGGGGATTCTCCTTGGGGGTCGGGCGCGGGGAGACAAAGCCCCGCGCCCCTGAATTAGTCACGCAGGGCGAGGCCGAACTGCGCGAGCTGCTGCTTGATCTCGTCGAGGCTGCGCTCGCCGATGCCCGGAACCTTTTTCAGGTCACGGTCACTGAGGGCGCACAGGGCGTCCACCGAGTCGATGCCTTCTTCCTTGAGGGAGTGCAGCACGCGGGTGGTCAGGCCCAGGCCCTCGAGGGTCACGCGGGGCGTGTCGAACTCCTCGGTCGGGTAGGCACCGGGGTTGATGTCGAGCACGCGCGGCGCTTCGGGCACCGCCGCCGCGGCCGGGGCGGGCGTATAGACCGGCGCCTGCTCCGGCACGGCAGGCAACGTCTCGACATTGCCGAACACTGTCAGCTCGTCGCGCAGGATCTCGACGGCCTTGTCCAGCGTGTCCTGGGGGCCGACGCTGCCGTCGGTCCAGACACGCAGAATCAGGCGGTCCAGGTCAGTCTGCTGACCCACGCGGGTGTTTTCCACGTGGTAGGCCACCCGGCGCACCGGCGAGAACACCGCGTCCACCGGGATCGAGTTGATGCGGTCCTTGGTGGAGTGCTTGTCGGCGGGGACATACCCCTCGCCTTCCTCGACGCGCACCTCCATGACCAGCTTGCCGTCCTCGGCGAGCGTGGCGATGGGGAGGTCGGGGTTGACGATCTCCGCGTCACTGGGGACCTCGAAGGCGCTTGCCCGCACCACACCCTCGCCCTGCGCCCGCAGGGTCAGGGTCTTGGGGCCGGGGGCGTGGAACTTCACGACGAGTTCCTTGAGGTTCAGGATGATGCGGATGACGTCTTCCTTGACGCCGGGGATGGTCGAAAACTCATGGAGGACATCCTCGATGTACACGCTCGTCACGGCGGTGCCGGGGATCGAGGACATCAGGATGCGCCGGATGGGATTCCCGATGGTGACGCCGTAGCCACGCGCGAGCGGTTCGAGCACGAACTCGCCGTAATCGCCGTCGACGCGGGCTTTGAGTTGAGGGCGCTTTTGATCCACTGGGGCCTCCCGATTAGCGCGAGTAGTACTCGATGATGAAGTTCTCGTTGATGGGCAGGGCGAGGTCTTCACGCGCGGGCAGGCGCACGAAGGTGCCACTGAAGGTTTCGGGGTTCAGCTCGATCCAGGGCGAGACGCGGCGGCGCTTTTGCGCCTCCATGTTCTCCTGGATAAAGCCCATGGAGCGGCTCTTCTCGGAGACGGTGATTTCGTCACCGATCTTGACGCGGTACGAGGGGATATCCACCCGCTTGCCGTTGACGAGCACGTGCCCGTGGCCGACAAACTGCCGGGCCTGGCGGCGGGTGCTGGCAAAGCCCATGCGGAAGACGACGTTGTCGAGCCGGCGTTCGAGCAGTTGCAGGAACACCGTGCCGGTCACGCCAGGCACGTTCGCCGCTTCCTCAAAGAGGTTGCGGAACTGCTTTTCGTTCATGCCGTACAGCCGGGCGAGCTTCTGCTTTTCACGCAGGCGCACGCTGTAGTCGCTGGGGCGGCCACGGCCCCGGCGCTGCCCGTGCTGACCAGGCGCGTAGGGGCGCCGGTCGAGGTACTTCTGGACTTTCTCGGTCTCCGCGAGGTTGATGCCCTCGCGGCGGCTGAGCTTGGTGATGGAACCACGGAAACGACCCATGTCTTGATCTCCTTGCGGTGGCAGGCCTCACGCCCGCTCACCGGGTCTGCGGCCCTCTGGCGCCCGCTTCCTCGCCGGTGGTGCGGCTCTCTTCCCCGGAAACGGGCCGGAGTCAGGCGGAAGCGGGACAGGTGGACACGCGCGGCGCCCTTAGGCGCGGAACTTCTTCTTGGGGCGGCAGCCGTTGTGCGGAACGGGGCTGTCGTCCATGATGGACTTCACTTCGATACCGGAGGCCTGAATCGCGCGGATCGCCTGCTCGCGGCCCGAGCCAGTGCCGCGCACAATCACGTCCACGATGTTCATGCCGAAGGTCTGCTGCGCCTTTTTCACGGCGTCGGCGGCGGCGAGCTGGGCAGCGTAGGGGGTCCCCTTCTTGCTGCCCTTGTAGCCGATGGTGCCGCCACTCGACCACGCGACGGAGTTGCCGTCGAGGTCGGTGATGGTCACGATGGTGTTGTTGTAGCTCGCGTGCACGTACGCGCGGCCCGCGCTGATGTTGCGCCGGGCGCGGCGGGGGGTCTTGCCCTTGGTGGTCTTCGCCATGGCTTACTTCCTCGTCGCCTTTTTCTTGCCCGCGACGGTCTTGCGCGGTCCCTTGCGGGTGCGGGCGTTGGTCTTGGTGCGCTGGCCGCGCACGGGCAGGCCGCGGCGGTGGCGCAGGCCACGGTACGCGCCGATATCCATCAGGCGCTTGATGTTCTGGCCGACTTCCGAACGGAGGTCGCCTTCCACCTTGAAGGTGCGCTCGATGGCGTCACGCAGGGTGCTCTGGTCCGCCTCGGAGAGGTTCTTGACGCGGGTATCGGGGCTGATGCCCGTCTGCGCCAGCACTTCCTTGGAACGGGTCAGACCGATTCCGTAGATGTAGGTCAGGGCGATCTCGACGCGCTTCTCGCGCGGAAGGTCCACACCGGCAATACGCGCCATGCTTAGCCCTGCCTCTGCTTGTGCTTGACATTGGAGCAGATGATCAGTACGCGCCCGTGGCGGCGGATCACCTTGCAGTTGTCGCACATCTTCTTGACACTGCTGCGAACTTTCATGCGTCCTCCTCGCAGCCGCCTCACGTCGCCTCCATCAATCTGGTGACGCGCTCAGCAGCGCTCGACCCCCCTGGCCCTGGGGCCATCTTCGGGGAATCTGATGGGTACCTGTGCCCGGAAGGCTACTTGCGGTAGACGATGCGGCCCCGCGACGTATCGTAGGGGCTGATCTCCAGAACCACACGGTCACCGGGCAGAATTCGGATGTAGTGAATCCGCATCTTGCCGCTGATGTACGCCAGAATATCGTGCCCGGTGTCGAGCTTGACCCGGAAGGTGGTGTTGGGCAGCGCCTCTTCGACCACGCCCTCGGCCCGCACGGTATCGGATTCTTCCTTCTTGCGCTTTTCCCGCTGTTCCGGCATCTTTCGTCTTGCCACGTAACCTCCAGGCCTGATACAAGCCAAAGGGGAAGTTAGCACGCGGAAGGGCCAGGGGGCAAGCTCCCGCGCTCCGCCCCCGCCGCCTGGACTTAGCCCAGGGCTGCCACGATGCGCCCGTAGACCTCGTCCATCGTGCCCACGCCGTCGACCGGACGCAGATGCCCACGCGCCCCGTAGTAGTCGATCAGGGGCTGGGTCTGCTTGCGGTAGACCTCCTGGCGCCTGCGGGCCACCTCCTCGGTATCGTCGCTGCGGGCGGCCTCGCCGCGCAGGGCCGCCTGCCGCCCCCGCTCCACGATCCGTTCGATCAGGAGCTCGTCGGGCACTTCCAGCAGCGGAACGGCGGTCACGGGCGCTCCCAGTTCCTCCAGCAACAGGTCGAGGGCCTCAGCCTGGGCGCGGGTACGCGGAAAGCCGTCGAAGATGACCCGCACGGACTCCATCCCGGCGAGGTAGTCGCGGATCAGTGCGATCAGGATGGCGTCGGGTACCAGTGCCCCCGCGTCGAGAATGGGCCGCACCTGCTGGCCCAGTTCGGTGCCGCGCGAGACGTGGTCGCGCAGGATGTCCCCAGTGCTGATCTTGATCAGGCCCTCCTCCCGCGCGAGGCGCTCGGCCTGCGTGCCCTTGCCTGCGCCGGGCGGGCCGAGGAAAATCACGACCTTGTTTGCGGATTGTGTCATCGTTCCTCCTTCAGGGAGTACAGCATAGAGGCCGGGCGCCGGGGCGGCCCTGTCTCCCTGGACGTGACGGCCCGGCCGGGGCCAAAGAAAACCGCCCACCCGGAGGTGAGCGGCGGAGCAGAAGGCTTCAGTTCAGGCGGCCACGAATGCGGCCCTTGCTGATAAAGCCGTCGTAGCGCCGCACGGTAAGCTGCGCTTCAAGCTGCTTAAGGGTCTCAAGCGCCACCCCCACGATAATCAGCAATCCGGTGCCGCTGAACTGGAAGGTGGTGATGCCCGTCGCCCGCTGCACGATCTGGGGAAAGACCGTCAGCACAACCAGAAAGATCGCGCCCCACAGGCTCAGGCGGCTGCTGATGCCGCCCAGGTACTCGGCGGTCGCCGTACCCGGCCGCACGCCAGGAATGAAGCCGCCCGCCTCGCGGAGCTGCTCACTGATGCGCTTGGGGTCGAACTGCACGCTGTTGTACAGGTACGTGAAGCCGAAGATCAGCGCGGCTTCCAGCAGGATGTACCAGGGGCTGCCGAAGGTCAGGTACGTCTGGATAAACGCGTTGACCTCGGGCGCCCGCTCGGCCGTCGCGCTGCCGATCAGGTTGGGAATGATCAGCATTGCCGAGGCGAAGATCACCGGAATCACACCCGCCTGGTTCACCTTGATCGGGAGCCAAGTGGCCTGCCCCCCCAGGTTGCGGGCGGCCCCACCGGGCGCTCCCCCACGGGCGCGGGCATAGGTGACGGGCACCCGGCGCTCGCCCTGGTAGACGTACACGATCCCCGCGATGGTCACCAGAATCACCGCCGCGAAGGCCAGGATCTGAAGCAGCGACACCTGATCGTTGCGGAAGAGTTCCCCCGTCGCCGCGATCTCGCGCGGATAATTGGCGATGATTCCCGACGTGATGATCAGGCTGATGCCGTTGCCGACGCCCACCTCGGTGATGCGCTCGCCGATCCAGAGCGTGAAGGCGATACCGGCCACCTGCGTTAGCACCATCACCAGGATGGTAAAGAGGCCGGGGTCCCAGCCCACCGCGATGAACTGCGGGTTGCTGGTGATGTACAGCGAGAAGAACAGCGCCTGAAAGGTGCCCAGCCCGACCGCCGCGTAGCGGGTGTACTGGTTGATCTTTTTGCGGCCCTCCTCGCCCTCCTTGCTGAGTTTCTCCAGCGCGGGAACGGTGGTGGTCAGAAGCTGGATCACGATGCTGGCCGTGATGTACGGCAGCACCCCCAGCGCGAAGATCGAGAACTGCGAAAGATTGCCGCCCGAGATCAGGCTGATCAACCCGAAAAGGCCACCTGAGGTGGCCTCCGCGAGGGCTGCGGCGTTGACGCCCGGCGTCGGAATGGTGCTTCCGAGGCGGAAGACAGCGAGCAGCAACAGGGTGAAGACAATCTTCCGCCGCAGGTCCGGAATCCGGAACGCGTCGCGGAAGGCGCGCAGCATGTTAGCCCGCCTGCTCGGCGTTCTCGCTGCTCGCGCCCACGATCACGACCCGGCCCCCGGCCGCTTCCACGGCCCGGACTGCCGACTCGCTCGCCGCGTCCACGTGAACGGTCACGGCGCGGGTCAGTTCGCCGCGGCCCAGCAGCTTCACGGGGCGGTTCTTGCGCCGCACCAGCCCGGCCACTTCCAGCGCCGCGCGGTCGAAGGTCTCCCCTTCCAGCTCGGCGAGCTGCCCGAGGTTGACGACCTCGTAGGTCGTGCCGACGTTGTTGAAGCCGCGCTTGGGCAGGCGGGAGATCAGCGTGCTGCGGCCGCCCTCGAAGAAGGAGCCCTTGCCCGCGCCGCTGCGCGACTTCTGGCCCTTGTGACCGCGACCGGCGGTCTTGTCGGTGCCGCCGGGGCCACGGCCGACGCGCTTCCGGTTCTTGCGGCTGCCAGGCGCCGGGGTCAGTTCGTGGAGCTTCACGCTTCCACCTCCACCAGATGTTGAACAGTCTTGATCATGCCGCGCACGGCGGGCGTATCCACCAGTTCACGGGTATCGCCGATCTTGCGCAGGCCCAGGGCCTTCACGGTCTGCACCTGGTTCTCGGGACGGCCGATCACGCTGCGGCGCAGGGTCACCTTGACGGTCGAGGAGGTCACAGGGCACCTCCCGCCTGGGCCGCACCGGCCTCGGTGGTGGCCGAAACCGCAGCGGCACCCGCCACGCGGGGCTGCTCGCCCAGGCCACGGGCCGAACGCACCTGCTTGGCGGTGCGCAGGTTCTTCAGGCCGTCGAACACCGCGTAGGCCACGTTGACCTTGTTGCGGCTGCCGAGCTCCTTGGAAAGCATGTTGGTGATGCCCGCGAGCTCCGCGATCGAGCGGGGCACGGTGCCCGCAATCACACCGGTACCGGGACCGGCGGGCTTGAGCAGCACGCGGCTGGTGCTGTTCTCACCGACGATGTCGTGGGGAATAGTGCCGTTTTCCACGGGCACGGTGATCATGTTCTTGCGGGCGATCGCCTTGGCCTTCTCGATGGCGACCGGCACTTCCTTGGCCTTGCCGATGCCCATGCCGACCCGGCCGTTGCGGTCACCCAGAATTACGAGCGCGGCGAAGCGGAAGCGGCGGCCCCCCTGGTAGGTCTTGGACGTGCGGTTGACGAACAGCATCTTCTCTTCGAATTCGCTGGTCTCGCGCTCGCGGTCATTGCGACGATTAAAAGTCAAGGCCACCCTCCCGCGCCGCGTCTGCGAGCGCTTTGACCCGGCCGTGGTAGCGGTACTGACCACGGTCGAAGACGACTTGCTTGACACCCTTGGCGACGGCGGCCTCGGCCAGCGCCCGGCCGACAGCAGCGGCCGTGTCGGACTTGGTGCCGGTCTTCAGGGCGCTGCTGCTGGCGGCAGCCAACGTGGTGCCGGTGGTGTCGTCGATAATCTGGGCGTAGATGTGCTTGCTGGAGCGGAACACGCTGAGGCGCGGACGCTCCGCTGCTGCGACACGCACCTTGCGGCGGGTGCGCAGCTTGCGCCGAATGGCAGTCTGGTTCGCCATTACTTTTTCCCTTTCCCGCCGGTGGCCCCGGCCTTACCCGCCTTAAGGGCAATCTGCTCACCCACGAAGCGCACGCCCTTGCCGTGGTAGGCGTCGGGCTTGCGCACCTTGCGCACGTTGGCCGCGACCTGCCCGACAAGCTGCTTGTCGATCCCGCTCACGTCAATGCGGGTGGGCTCGGGCACCGTGAAGGTCACGCCCGCGGGCGGCTCAATCACGACCGGGTGGCTGTAGCCGATGGTCATCTCGAGGTTCTTGCCCGCCAGCTTGGCGCGGTAGCCCACGCCCCGCAGTTCGAGGTTGATGGTGAAGCCGTCCGAGACGCCCTTGACGGCGTTGGCGACCAGGGTGCGGGTCAGGCCGTGCAGGGCGCGGTGCTCCTGGCGGTCGCTGGGCCGCGTCACGAGAAGCTGATCGCCCTCGGTCGCGATGGTCAGGGCCGGATTGTAGGGCACGGTGAGTTCGCCCCGGGGACCCTTGGCGCGGAACACGCCCCCCTCAGCACTCACGGTCACGCCGCTGGGCACGGCGATGGGTTGTTTACCAATACGGGACATAGCTGTCCTCCTTCGTCCTTAAGTCGTGAGCGTTTCCCAAACTGGGGTTCAGCTCCGAGGTCAGGCGTGGTGCGGCAGTCTGATCAGACGACGCTTACCAGATGACGCAGACGACTTCGCCGCCGACGCCCTGCTTGCGGGCCTCGCGGTCGGGCAACAGGCCCTTGCTCGTCGAGACGACGGCAACACCCAGGCCACGCTGCACGCGGGGCAGATTCTCGGCGCTCACGTAGGCGCGGCGACCGGGACGGCTGACGCGCTCGATATGCTTGATGACCTGCTCACGCTTGGCCCCGTACTTCAGGGTCAGGCGCAGCACGTCGAACTTCTGGCCCTCGGGCCGCAGGCGCTCGACGCTGGACACGTAGCCTTCTTGCAGCAGCACCTGCGCGAGCTGCTCCTTGAACTTGGAAGCCGGAATGTCGACGCTCTCCTTGAAGGTGCGCGTCGCGTTGCGGATGCGCGTGAGCATGTCGGCGATGGGATCACTCAGCATGATTCTCCTCCGGGGGCTGGGCCTGAATGCAGGAGCCCCGGCTGGGGGGAAGCTGCGCCTATGGGCGGGGCAGCTTCCGGAGTCTTCCCAAAGAACGTGGTCCTGCGGTGACAGGCGCTTCTTCTGTTGGGTCCTGAGCCCTGAACCGGACGATCACTGCCCAAAGGGGGTCAGTTCGTATCCGGCGAGGGGGGTGGGGATGAGCCGTGTTACCAGCTCGCCTTTTTGACGCCGGGGAGTTCCCCACGGTGCGCCAGTTCGCGGATGCAGATGCGGCACATTCCGAAGAACCGGTAGTAGCCACGGGCGCGGCCACAGCGGCTGCACCGGTTGTAGTTCTGCACGGCAAACTTGCTGCCACGCTGCGCCTTCACGACTTTAGAGGTGTTCGCCATGTCAATCCTTATTTCCGGAAGGGGAGGCCCATGGCCTGCAGGAGTGCCCGAGCTTCCTCGTCGGTCTTCGCGGTGGTCACGATGGTGATGTCCATACCGCGCACCTTGTCGACCATATCATAGGTGATCTCCGGGAAGATCAGTTGCTCCTTGATGCCGAGGTTGTAGTTGCCGCGGCCGTCAAAGGCGTTGGGGTTGATCCCGCGGAAGTCGCGGATACGCGGCAGGCCGATGTTGATCAGCTTTTCCAGGAACACGTACATGCGCTCGCCGCGCAGCGTGACCTTGATGCCGACCGGCATACCCTGGCGAAGCTTGAAGTTGGAGATGCTCTTCTTCGCCTTGGTGACGATGGGCTTTTGCAGCGTGATCAGGGAGAGTTCCTTGGCCGCCTTATCGATGGCCTTGGAGTCTTCCTTGGAGGACCCCAGGCCCTCGTTGATCACGATCTTTTCGATGCGCGGCACGGCCATCACGCTGGAGTAGCCGAACTGGCCCATCAGCGCGGGGCGCACCTGCTCGTTGTACTTGGTCTTCAGGGTCTGCATGTCTCTGGCCTCTCTTCGGGCGGGCTGGGTCGCCCGGGTTCACGCGTGGGGGCGTGGCCCTGAATGTCAGTCGATGACCTTGCCGCTCGCCACCGCGACCCGGACCTTCTTGCCGTCCACGATCTGCTTGCGGATGCGGGTGGCCTTGCCGGTCTCGGGGTCGACGACAGCGACCTTGCTGGCGTGGAGAGCACCCTCACGCTGCTCGATGCCGCCCGTGGGGTTGGTGGCCGAGGGCTTGACGTGCTTGGTCACGAGGTTCACGCCCTCGACGACGACCTTGGCCTCGCGGGGCAGGGCGAGCAGCACCTTGCCGGTCGCGCCGCGGTGCTTGCCGCTCAGCACGACGACGGTGTCGCCCTTTTTCACGTGCAGCTTGTCGTTGTGGTGGCTTCCGGCGCTGGGACGGGGCATCACAGCACCTCCGGGGCCAGGGACACGATCTTCATGAAGCGGCGGTCGCGCAGTTCGCGGGCGACCGGCCCGAAGACGCGGGTGCCGCGGGGCTCGCCCTGGTTGTTGATGATGACGGCGGCGTTCTTGTCGAAGCGAATGGTGCTGCCGTCAGCACGCTTGATCGCGTGGCTGGTGCGCACGACCACGGCCTTGACCACGTCACCGGACTTGACGGTGCCGCGCGGGGCCGCGTCCTTGACCGACGCGACGATGATGTCGCCGACATGGGCGTAGCGCTTGTTGCCGCCGCCACCCGTCGTCAGGCCCTTGCCGCCGATGCCGCTGTTGAGCACGCGAATGCACATGATTTCGCGCGCGCCGCTGTTGTCCGCCACGTCGAGGCGGGACTGGGGCATGATCATGCGTTACCGCCTTCCGTCTCGACCGCCGTGGTCTCGATGCCGCGCGGGCGCTCGATCAGGCGGGTGACCTTCCAGGTCTTGGTCTTGCTGATGGGGCGCACGGCGAGAATCTCGACGCGGTCCCCGATGCGGTACTCGTTGGTCTCGTCGTGCGCGGCATACTTCTTGGAGCGCGTCACGATCTTGCCGTACAGCGGGTGCATGAAGCGGCGCTCGACCTTGACGCTCACCGTCTTGTCGGCCTTGTCGCTCACCACGACGCCCGTAAAGGTCTTTTTCATTGGCTCTCTCCTGCGGTGGCCTGGGCCTGGGTCACGCGCTCGGCGCGGCCCTGCTCACCACGGATAGTGTTGAGCTGCGCCACTTCGCGCCGGAGCTGGCGCACCCGGTGCGGCTGGGCCAGCTGGCCCATCGCGCCCTGAAAACGCAGCTCCATCAGTTCCTTCTTGCGGGCATCGATCTCGCGGGCGAAATCGGCGTCCGAGAGGTTGCGCATCTCACTGGGCTTCATCGTAAACCTCGCGCTTGACCATCTTGGTTCCGATGGGCAGCTTGTGACCGGCCAAGCGGAAGGCTTCCTTGGCCTGCTCCTCGGTCACGCCAGACACCTCGAACATCACGCGGCCGGGCTTGACCACGCTGACCCAGTACTCCACGGCGCCCTTGCCCTTACCCATTCGGGTTTCGGCGGGCTTCTTGGTGACGGGCTTGTCGGGGAAGATGCGGATGTAGATCTTGCCGCCGCGGCGGAAGTGGCGGCTCATCACGATGCGGCACGCCTCGATCTGGTTCGACCGAATCCAGGCGGGTTCCAGGGCGATCAATCCGTAGTCACCGAACGCGACGTAATCGCCGCCCTTGGTGTCGCCGGTCATGCGGCCACGAAACTGCTTGCGGTACTTGGTGCGCTTCGGAAGAAGCATCACTCACCTCCGGGACGGCGCCGCGCGGTGGGGCGGCGGCGGTTGGGACGGTCACCCTCAGGGCGGCGCTCGTCGTTGCGGCGCTGGGGACGGGCCAGCGTCTCGGTCTTGCCCCCGATCACTTCGCCGTTGAACACCATCACCTTGATGCCCAGCGAGCCGTAGGTCGTCTCGGCGCGGGCGGTGCCGTAGTCGATGTCGGCCCGCAGGGTGTGCAGGGGCACGCGGCCCTCGCGCACGCTCTCGGTGCGGGCCTGCTCGGCGCCGCCGAGGCGACCCGACAGCACGATCTTCACGCCACGGGCGCCCGACTCCATCACGCGCTGCGCGGCCTGCTTCATCGCGCGGCGGAAGGCGAAGCGGCGCTCAATCTGCTCGGCGATGCGCAGAGCGACCAGGGGAGCACTGATGTTGGGGTTGGGAATTTCCGCGACGTTCACCGCGACGGTCCCGGCGCTCACGAGGCGCTCGATGTCGCCGCGCAGCTGCTTGATGCTCTCGCCGCCCTTCCCGATCACGATGCCGGGCTTGGCGGCCGAGATGATCACGTTGACCTGCTGGCCCGCCCGCTCGATCTCGATACGGGCGATCCCGGCGGCGGCGAGCTTCTTGCCCACCATCTTGCGGATGCGCTCGTCTTCCTTGAGAAGTCCGGCGTACTGCTTCTTGCCCGCGTACCAGCGGCTGTTCCAGCCACGGGTAATGCCCAGGCGGAAGCCGTTCGGGTTGATCTTGTTGCCCATTACTTGTTCCCCCGGCGCGTCTCGCGCTCGCCCACGATGATGGTGATGTGGCTGGTGCGCTTCTTGATGATGTTGGCGCTGCCACGGGCGCGGGGAATCAGCCGCTTGAGGGTCGGCCCGGCGTCCACATAGGCCGCCGTGATCACCAGGCGGTCTTCGAGCATGTCGTCATTGTTCACGGCATTGCTCTTGGCGCTTTTGAGGACCTTGGCGACAGGCTCCGACGCGCTCTTGGGGATAAAGCGCAGCAGATCCTCGGCCTCGGCGACGCTCTTGCCGCGAATCACGTCCACAACGAGGCGCACCTTGCGGGGGCTCATGCGCACGTACCGCGCCACGGCGTAGCCGGGACGGCGCAGCTTGACCTGCTGCTTGCGCTGCTTCTTGTTGCGGAAGCTCTGGTCGGTGGTGGGGGCGCTCATTTCTTCTTGCTCCCCTTGGCGTTCTTGTCCGCGCCGTGCCCGCGGTAGGTGCGGGTGGGGCTGAACTCACCGAGCTTGTGGCCGATCATCTGCTCGTTCACAAAGACCGGCACGTGCTGTTTGCCGTTGTGCACGGCGATGGTGTGGCCGATCATCTCGGGCACGATGGTCGAGCGGCGGCTCCACGTCTTGATGACGCGCTTGTCCTTGCGCTCGTTCTGGGCGTCCACCTTCTTCAGGAGGTGGTCGTCCACGAACGGCCCTTTTTTGAGGCTACGGGGCATGGCTCCCCTCCTTACTTCCCGCCGCGGCGGGTGACGATGAAGCGGTCGGAGATCTTGCGCTTCTTGCGGGTCTTCAGGCCCTTGGCGAGCTGGCCCCAGGGGCTGACCGGCTGACGGCCCGCGCCGGTGCGGCCTTCACCGCCGCCGTGGGGGTGGTCGACCGGGTTCATGGCGCTGCCGCGCTGGTGGGGCTTCTGGCCCAGCCAGCGGCTGCGGCCCGCCTTGCCGATCACGATGTTCTTGTGCTCAGCGTTGCCGACGGTGCCAATGGTCGCGTAGCACTCGGAGTGCACGCGGCGAATCTCACCGCTGGGAAGGCGCAGCAGCACGTAGTCGCTCTCCTTGCCCTGCACCTGGATCGAGGTTCCGGCGCTGCGGGCCAGCTGTGCACCCTTGCCGGGGACCAATTCGACGGCGTGCACCACGGCACCCACCGGCACGAAGCGCAGGGGCAGCGCATTGCCGAGCTTGGGATCGGCCTCGGGGCCCGCGTTCACGGTCGCGCCTACGGTCAGACCCTCGGGGGCCAGCACGTAGCGCTTCTCGCCGTCCACGTAGTGCAGCAGGGCGATGCGGGCGCTGCGGTTGGGATCGTACTCAATGGCGGCGACCCGGGCGGACACGCCCGCCTTGTCACGGCGCTTGAAGTCGATGATGCGGTAGAGGCGCTTGTGCCCGCCGCCGATAAAGCGGCTGGTGATGCGGCCCCGGTTGTTGCGTCCACCGGTCTTGGGCAGGGCCTCGGTGAGGGCTTTTTCGGGACGCTTCTTGGTCAACCCCGAGAAGTCCGCGGTCGTCATCTGACGGCGGCTGGGGGTATACGGACGGTACTTCTTGACGGCCATGTTTCAGTACTCCTTAGGCCAGGGCCTCGAGGGCCTCGATCTTCTGACCGTCCGCGAGCCGCACGATCGCCTTCTTGCGGTCGGCCCGGTGCCCGGTAAAACGGCCCACGCGCTTGCGCTTGCCCGCGACGTTCATGGTGCTGATGCCAACCACGGTCACACCGAAGGCCTGCTGCACCGCGGCCTTGATCTCGGTCTTGGTGGCGCCCGGGCTGACCCAGAACGAGTACACGCCGCGCTCCATGCCCGCGTACGCCTTCTCGCTGATCACGGGCTGCTTGATGATGTCGTAGTAGCTCACTGCGCGGCCTCCTCGGGCATGGCCTCGTCCTGGGCAGGCTCCAGCGCGACCGCGTCGATCACCAAGCGCTCGTGGCGCAGGATGTCGTAGACGTTCAGGCCCGCGACAGGCAGCACGGTCGCCCACGCGACGTTGCGTGCGGCGCGGCGGGTCATCTCGTCGTCGGTGACGATCAGCACGCGCTCAGAACCGTCCAGCCCATTCTGCGCGGCCCAAGCCACGAAGCTCTTGGTCTTGCCGTCGAGGTCGAAGCCGTCCACGGCCACCAGCTTGCCGGTTTCCTGGCGGTCGGCCAGCGCCATCGCGAGGCCGAGCTGCCGCACCTTGCGGGGCAGGGTGTAGGCGTAGGACCGGGGCTTGGGGCCAAAGGCCACACCGCCGCCCACGAAGGTGGGCACGCTGCGGTCGCCGTGACGCGCGTTGCCGGTGCCCTTCTGGGAGTACATCTTGCGGCCCGACTTGCTGACCTGGGCACGCGTCTTGGTGCTCGCGGTGCCGCGGCGACGCCCGGCGAGCTGCCAGGTCACGACCTCGTGCAGCACGTGGGGGTTCACTTCGGGCAGCTCGAGGTCGATGCTGCGCCCGCCCCGGCTCCCGATGACGTTGATCTGCGCCATGTCTTACTTGCCTCCCTTGGCGGCCTGGCGCAGCACCACAAGGCCACCGTTCGCGCCGGGAACCGCACCCTTGACCAGGATGAGGTTTTCGCCCGGCCGCACCTCGACGACTTCGAGGTTCTGCACGGTGACGCGCTCCATACCCATGTGTCCGGCCATGCGCTTGCCCTTGTACACGCGGCCCGGCGTCTTGCGCTGGCCGATCGAACCGGGGCGGCGGTGCCACTTCTTGGAGCCGTGGCTGGCCGGACCACCGGCGAAGTTCCAGCGCTTCATGACGCCCTGGAAGCCCTTGCCCTTGGAAGTCCCGGTCGCGTCGATCTTTTCACCCTCGGCGAAGATGTCGACGTTCACGGTGTCGCCCTCGGGCGCAAAGCCCCGGAACTCGCGCAGGAAGCGTACGGGGGACACGCCCGCTTTCTGGAAGTGGCCCATCGCGGGCTTGTTCACGCGCTTCTCGCTCTTGGGCGCGAAGCCGATCTGCACGGCCTCGTAACCGTCGGTCTGCGCCGTCTTGCGCTGCACGACGGGGCACGGACCCGCCAGCACGACCGTCACGGGAATGGCGCGGTCGCCCTTCCAAATCTGGGTCATGCCGATCTTGGTGCCGAGGATGCCCTTCATGCGCGGCCCCCGACGGTCTTGATCTCGATGTCCACGCCAGTGGGCAGGTCAAGGGTCATCAGACTGTCGATGGTCTTCTTGGTGGGGTTCATGATGTCCACCAGACGGTTATGGGTGCGGATCTCGAAGTGCTCGCGGCTGTCCTTGTGCTTGAACGGCCCGCGCAGCACGGTAAAGCGGCGGATGCGGGTGGGGAGCGGCACGGGGCCACTCACGTCCGCCCCGGTGCGCCGGACCGTGTCCACGATCTTGGAGGCGGACTGGTCCAGCGCCTTGTGGTCGAAACCACGCAGTTTGATACGGATCTTCGGGGCAACCATTGTCTTTACTCCAGGACCTTGGTGACGACGCCGGCGCCGACGGTGCGTCCGCCTTCACGGATGGCGAAGCGCAGGCCTTCTTCCATGGCGATGGGCTTGATCAGGTCCACCGTGAAGGTCACGTTGTCCCCGGGCATCACCATCTCCACGCCCTCTTGCAGCTCCACCACGCCCGTCACATCCGTCGTGCGGAAGTAGAACTGAGGACGGTACCCGCCGAAGAAAGCGCTGTGACGTCCACCCTCGTCCTTGCTCAGCACATACACGCTGGCCTCGAACTTGGTGTGCGGCTTGATGCTGCCCGGCTTGGCCAGCACCTGTCCGCGCTCCACGTCGTCGCGAGCGACGCCGCGCAGCAGCAC
>NZ_WBSL01000023.1 GCF_009377345.1 Deinococcus terrestris
GATAGCTCAGCGTGAAGCGGTGGTAGAGCCACACAGCGTAGCCGATGACCGCGAGGGGGAATCGGTAGCCGGGAAGCTTCTCACCACTGTGCACCGCGTCACCCTACCCCAACAACTTGCCACAACCCCTCCGCCTCGTCCTCCCCGGTCCCCGGGCCCAGCTCATCGGGAGCAGGGCGGGTGAGGGCGTCGGGGCGCAGCAGCGGGCGTGGTCCTAGGGTCGGTTCTCCGTCAGGCCTCGCTGACGGACCCGGGATGGGCTGTTCTCCGCTCGGCGGGTCATGCGGCGCCGCCCGCCCGCAGGGCGCGTCGGGCGGACGTCAGATCTGGCTGCCGAGCACATTCAGGGTTAGCGCCAGGATCGCGACGTTCAACCGGAAGGCGGTGATGCCGTGCCACAGGGCCAACCGGCGGATGACCGGGCTGGGGACGGCCATGTCCGACACCCGAAAGATCATGCCGATCACGAAGGCGAAGTCGAGGGCGGAGGGGGCGCTGGCCCTGGGGTTGTTTATGCTGCTGTCGGCCTCGCCGCTGCATCTGTGAGAGATGCTGCACCAGAACTTGCTCGACCTTCTCGGGCTGTTCCGGAGCAAAGCAGCGGCCCCCATCCACAAGCAATGGGGACCAATCCGGGGAGGAACTTTACTTCTTGGTCGTGCGCTTCGCCCGGGTGCTCTTCGTGCTCTTGGTGGCGGTCTTGGCGCGGGACTGGCCGAGGGTCTGTCCCTTCTCGTAGCTGGCCTGCATCTTGCGGCGGGTCTCTTCGGCCAGGGCCTTGAAGTCAATCACGCCCGCTTCAATGTTCTCGGCGGTCGGCTTGGGCTTCGTGGTCCGGCGGCCTGTGCTCGCCAACTCCTGATCCGTGCTGCTGAACCACTCGTCGAACTCAGGGCTGCTCTCGAAGATCATGTCCTTGATCTGACGTTGGTAGGTCTCGTCACTGCCCCGCCGACGGAACTGTTTGGGCAGATCGAACCGTTCGGGCAACTCGGCGGCATCAAATTGACCCGTGCGCACAGCTTCGCGGAACTGCTTGACGAAAGCGTCACTGCGCTGAGGATCGGAGAGCTTCTGAAGTTGGTCACTTAATTTGACATACGCCATAGAAGAAGCTTACACAACGAAAGTTTGAAGGGATCAGGATCGCAGAGAAAACGCGCATGCTCTTGAACTGCTCTCCCCCACCCTTTACTCCTTGCCTTGTAGGTAGGCGCGAAGTGCGGCTTCCACAACGTGATGGTGCTTCATCCGGTGTCGCACGGCGTACAACTTGAGGGCAGTGACCAGCTCGGTATCCAGGTAGGTGCTGTACTTCTCCCGCTCTGGCCCTTGCCGTTCCGGCTGACCCGTTTCCAAGATTTCAGGCGTTCGGGTTTTCGTGGATGTGGACTTACTGGTTTTCGTGTTTTCAGGTTTTCCTGTATCCGGGAGAATTGGGGTGCTTTCCTCAGCTTCCGTGGACTGCGTCTGAACCGCCTGCAATTTTTTGAGGGCACCACCGAACTTGCTCATGCCAGGACCTCCCGGAGAACCAGTTCGTAGTCCATATGCGCGAGTTTCGCTCGCTGGTCGCCTTTTACGTCACGAACACGGGTGCCCGCGAGCGCGGCCTTGTTAAAGGCGCTGGCCCGGCGAATGTCCCGGCTGAACACGGGCACACCGAGGTCCATCAAGGCGGCACGCGCCTCATGCCCATCGGTGCTGGGGGATGGTGGCACGTCCGTTATCAGCACCCGGTAATTCTTGATGCCACGCTCGATCAGCGGCGCCAGGGTTTTGGGGAGGGCTCGGAGGCTCAAAGCATCCGGCTTGGTGGGAACGATCAACAGGTCGACCGCTTGCGAGAGTTCCAACAGATCCCCAGCATCTTCCCCAGCTTTCGTGTCGAACACCAGATAGGTGTAAGGGCTGAGGTCCGTGGCGTCTAGATCCTCCACAGGAATCACGGTGCAGGCCAGACCTGGGCCAGCGGCCGCCCACTCCGTGGCACTCGCTGTCTTTTCGTCAGCGTCAATCAGAAGGGTCGGCCCCTTGTCAGCCAGCAAGGTGGCCAGCATGACGGCGGTCGTGGTCTTCCCGACTCCGCCCTTGTCATTCGCAATGGCGATTCTGAACATGACCCCACATTAGCGAAATCGGGCTTTCTGGTATACCCGTTTTCAGGTATTCTTGTTTTCAGGAGTAGATATGCCGTACCCACAGGTGTACAACCGGAAGACGAAACGGATGGAGTATCTGCACCGCGTAGTTGCGGCCAAGCAGTTGGGCCGAGCGCTGGAACCAGGCGAGGTCGTCCACCACATCAATGGTGACAAGCAGGACGCACGCCCAGAGAACCTAGCGGTCCTTCGCGTGGGTGAACATTCCTGGGTGGAGTGGTTGATTCGCCGCTGGCGCCGAGGCCAACCGCTTCTCCTATCTGACGCAATACCGGAAAACCTGAAAACCTGTTTTCCCGATAGTGTGTTTACCTGAAAGTCTGATTTAGCGGGTGCAGCAGGAAGTGTTCAGAAAGGTAGAACCGACAGTAATCAGCCCGAATACCTGAAAACGGGTTAGCGGGTATTCGGGCTGATTGCGACTGCGATATGACATTGCACTGGACCGCGAGAGCTACAGCCAAGAGTCCAGGCCTGAATACCTGAAAGGAAGTTTTCAGGAAGGCTTGTTTTCAAGACTTCTGGATTTCACCTTTTCGGCTAGATACGATTGATCCCAGTGAGGAGTCGCGCCGCACCCCATCAGGCTCCGTTACGCCTCGTCGTCCATCAGCCCGGCGATCTCACTGAGACGTCGAAGGATAAGTGTCTCGCGAGCCTGACTGGCGGCGTCCGGCAGCAAATGGTAGGAGAGGGTTTCAAGGAAAGCAGGTTGAGTGAGCAGGTCTTGGGCAGACTGAGCCAGGAAGGATTTGACCGCAAGGTCACTCCCAGCGATGTCAGCGACCAGTTCGGGCCGGCCGTCGAGCACGGCCACAATGTCGCTGATGTCATGACTCATCCCATAGTCACCCTGGCCGCGCCCCGCAAAGGCCACCAGCTTGGTAGCCAGGAAGTAGGGCGCGGTGATGACCCGAATGCGCCCTTCGCCCGGCAGACTCACCCACTCGGCATGCCGGATGGCTGGGAGGTACCAGGGGTTGCTGAACCCCAAGACCTGTTCGTCGGTCGGCATCACGTCCAGGACGAGATCGCCGCTCCGAAAGCGGCAGATGGGGGCGCCCTCGCTGGTGTCCTCTGTGAACCCCTGTTGGTTCAGGGCCTCGGTGAGGCGAGCGTAGCCGAGTCTGGTCGTCTCGACGATGGCGTCGATATCGACGGTTTCGCGGACGTCGGCCGCGGCGGCGTCGGTCATGAACAGGGCGGTCGTGCTTCCCCCGACGAAGACCATCTGTTCGGCAAGGGGTCCGAGCTGCCGGACCGTTTCGGCCAAACGCCGCAGGTTCTCTGCGTTGCTCACGAGACGACCGCTGTCTGGAGTCGGTCTTCAAGCATCTTGGCCGCCAGGTGCCGCTCGCGGGTACTTCCCCCGCGCAGGGCGTCAATTAGGACGAGCCACTCGTACAGGGCGGGGTCCTGTCGGACGGCGAACGGTACGGACCGGTAAAGGGGCTTGAACGCCTGGCCCCGCACCGGACCTTCGGGGTCTGGCCAGACTGGGGGAGGATCGTTTCCTTGCACGATGAGCCCTTTGAGGGGAGGGGCGGCGTGGGCGGTGGGCAGGCCCCGGGTCAGTTCGCCGCGTTCGGCGGGGAGAAAGTAGGGCACCCCGTACTGAAGCACTTCACGCACAGCGGAGCGGATGGGGGTGGTCTCACCCTTGACCAGACGGGACTGTTTCAGTCGCTTGAGTCCTGCGTGGACTTCCGAGGCGCTCATGCCGAGGCTTTGCGCCATCTGTCCGTGGGATGTCCAACCGGAGTGCAGGAGTTTGAGGAGGACGAGGAGGTCCTGAGGTTTCAACACCCTTTGATCTTATTCGCAATTTGCGAACAGCGAATGAGTTGTCGCCAGTTGATTTGGAGAGGGAAGCCAGAGGGGATTTAGCCTCAATCTGCTTTACCCTTCTGGTAAGGGGTCTTACCGGAAAGTTATTCGTGTAGAGTAGACACCAACCACATGACGACTTCTATCCCTGAACCGGACGCCTACGAGCGCTCCCCCGACCTACCCCTGACTCACCTCGATCCGAGGAGAGAACTGCTAGACCAGATCGATGACATTCACCGGGTTCTCTTGGAGGACGCCAAACAGAATCCCGGGACCAACCCTCGGCTGCAAGACAGCCCAATGGAGAAAGTCGGCCTGCTTACCTGGCTGGGAGCTATCGCCGGACTTCTGCTGGTCCAAGTGCCGTTCTGGCCCGCATGGCTGGCTCTGATCCTCGCCGTCGCCACCCTGCTGCTCGTCGCCGTAAGCCTCTCGGCAGGCGCCGTGTCCAGCTACCGGGAATGGAAACGTCGCCGGGTGGACACGCTGCAGAGGTTCCAAGCCGCGTCAAAGCACGAGCGCCAACTCGTGGAGCAACTGTTCCTCTATTCCAGGGCCGCGCTCCTCCATGTCGCGGCCTCCGCCCGCGCCGCCGATGGGCGTGTGGGGTCCCGCATCGCCTTCTTCCTGGGCCCGAACCGGGCGGGTGGGGCACTCGGCGCGCTGTTCCTGATTTTCGGCGTCTTCAGTGCCGGAAAGTACCTGCAAGACAACGCCGTCCAGCTGCCGCTCCTGGGAGCTCAGGTTACGGCCGACCATGTCCTGGTGGCGGGCCTGGGGCTGCTAGGCTTGGCCCTCGCCCTGCTCTTCGCCGGGGCGAGCGTGAACAGCCTGAACAGGACAGCAGACCTGCTCGAACGGGTGGCCACCCTGAAGAAGGACCACGCGGAGGACGAGAAGATGGAGCAGGGGAGATGACGCTCGACCTCTACCGGCACGGACCGCTTGCGCCGTCCCGGGCCTGGGTGTCGCTCGCTCCCGAGGAGCGGCGGCGACGGGCAGTCGCGGCGGTCGCGGAGCAGGACGTGGGGACACTGCTCGACCTGTTGGAAGCCCATCACGTCCGTACCCACGGCCATGTGAGCCAAGAGACGCTGCGCAAGTACCGGCTCGGCGCCCGAGTCTGGCTGGACTACACCCAAAGTCATGCGGTGAAGGTGCTGCACCCGGACCCCGAGCACGCGGACCTGTGGGTACGTGGGCTGGAGGCCAGCGGGAAGTCGCCCGCTTCCGTCGGCGTGTTGCTCGCCGGGGCACGGGCGCTCTATGCGGCCCTGCGCTGGGCAAAGGCCACCACAGACCACCCCTTCACCGACGTCAAACCACGTAAGGACAAACGGCGGCCCTGGGATAAAAGACAGCCCTACCCGGAAGGGGATGTGGGCAGGCTCCTCGCTGTGGCACCGATTGAGATGCGGGTACTGCTGAGACTCGGGGGCGTCGCCGGGCTCCGCGCTTCGGAGATCACGTCCCTGAAGTGGGGCGACCTGGACCTTGACGGCGGGTCCCTCACCGTGCGGAACGGCAAGGGCGGGAAGACCCGGCGCGTCCTGCTGTCGTCCTCATTGATGGCGGACCTGCGAGAGCTGGGGCCGCAACACGACGAGGTGGCGGTGATTGGGCGAACCCCGGAGGCGGCACGGGGGAGGCTGCGAACCCTCTGCCAGCGGGAAGGCATTCCCTACCTGGGCCTACATGCGCTGCGGCACACCGCGGGAACGCGGCTGGTGCGGGCGGGCTTCCAGCTCCAGGATGTGGCCGAGCACCTGGGACACAGTGACGTGCAGACCGCCCGCACCTACGGCAAGTGGGCGGATGATCGACTCAAAGAGCACATGAGGGGAAGTTGACATACTGTGGCACTACGCCGGGATGCGGATGGTACGCGCGGGGCCCTCTCTCCACGTCGCCGCCCAGCACCTCGGGCACAGCATCAAGACTTAGGCCAAGTGGATCAATCCCAGCCTGAAACGTCCGTACCTGTGCCCTGCCCATGGGAAAGTCTGGTGCTTCATATCAGGGAGCAGGCACCCACCGCCGTTTCTACAGAGTTTGCATAACCATGCCCCTTACGGAGCTGGCCTCACTGGGGCGAGATCCTTACACAGGGGTCAAGACCCGATTTCAACATTTTTGTACGCTAAGCGGAAACGCCATTCAGCACCGCGCCAGCGTCGGCCTTTGTTCGTGTTTACCCGCTGGCACAGGCCACACCCTGACTTTCACTGCACTGGGCACGCCTCTCAAAGCGTCCAGCACGTCGTCCCGCTTCAGTCGGTCGACGCGACCGGGGCAAGCGCGACGCGAATGACGTGCCGCCGACTTCCACCCAGCCCTTGTCCCGCACGAACGACGTCATAAGTTCGCGCTGCAACGCCTTGGCGTCCCCCGGCGACAGGAACAGGTCTCCCGTCCCGAGGTCGACGAACGCGGGCGTGAGATCATCCAGCAGCCCCACCATCACGCGGTCCTTGGGATGGAGTATGGCTCAAAGCCAGGAGATTTCTGGCTGACGCTTGACGTTCCCCCCAGCGGGACTTACACTGCCCTTGTGTTTAGTCCTAAACACAAGGGCGAGGACGAACGTGGGCAAGAACATGCGTTGGCGCTGCTCGCGTGGTCTCGCCTGGTTCGCGTCGCCCAGAAGGTCAGCCGGCTGGGCGCCGAGCGGCTGCGGGAACGTGGACTGACCCCGGTGCAGTTCGACGTGTTGCGCCGCATTGCGTCCCGTCCCGATCAACCGCAGCAGGACCTGGTAGAGCGCCTCGACGTGACCCGTGGCAACGTGTCTCAACTCCTCAGCAAGCTTGAAGCCGACGGGCTGATCCTGCGCGTGCCGCAAGGAGGCGCGAACTTGCTACGCCTCACCGACCGGGGCCAGGAGATGGTGGCCCTACTCCTTCCCGACCACGACCGATTTATCCGTGAGCGTTTCGCCGCCCTGTCCACAGAGGAGGTCCAGCACCTGTTGTTCCTGCTCGAAAAGCTCGACCGCGACGTGAGCTGACCACGATCTGTTTTTGCAAAGCTTGTTTAGTCCTAAACAAGAGAGACGGGCTCTGACCGCCCGCACAAAAGGAGGACAGCATGAAGGTCTTTCTGACTGGCGCCACTGGCTACATCGGCAGCGTCGTCGCCGAACGGCTGCTCGAGCATGGCCACGAGGTGCTCGGCCTCGCGCGTTCAGATCAGGCGGCGGCCCACTTGCACGCGAGGGGCGTTGAACCGCTGTCCGGCGACCTCGCCGATGCAGGCCGCCTGATCGAGGGCGCCACACGCGCCGACGCGGTGATCCACCTCGCCCAGAGCCGCTTCGATCCAGGAGGCGACTTCGCTGCCCAGATGCAGCAGATGGGCCAACAGGCCACCCGGGCCATGGGGGCCTTCCTAAGGGCGCTCTCCGGCAGCGGCAAGACCCTGATGCTCACCGGCGGCACAGGCGCTTACGGCGACACAGGAGACAGCATCGTGGACGAGGACACACCGCTTCCGGAGAGTCCCATGACGGCCGCTCTCGCCGAGAACGAGCGGCGCGTCCTGACGGCCGCGGGCGTGCGCGGCATGGCGGTGCGACCGGCCATCGTGTACGGTCGTGGCGGCGGTCCCCTCACCCTGCAACTGAGCATGGCCCGCCAATTCGGCGGCGTGATGTTCACGGGGGACGGCGAGAATGCCCTCTCGTTCGTGCATGTGGACGACGTCGCCGACTTGTACGTCCGCCTGCTGGAACGCGGCGAGGCGGGGATGGTGCTCAACGCCGTGGCCGAGCCCTGGGTGACGCAGGGGGACGTGTTGCGGGCGGTGAGCGAAGCGGCGGGCTTCGGCGGTGTCATTCAGCCCATGCCCGAGGAGATGGCGCGTGGCCTCGCCTACGGCGGGGGAGGCCTGTTCGCCCGCAACATGCGTGTTTCCGCCCGAAAAGCCCGTGCCTTTGGCTGGACGCCCCGCCGCCCCTCCGTGCTCGACGACCTGCGGCACGGTTCGTACGCCCAACAGGGGAACCCCGCATGACCTCGCTGCACTCGGCCTCCCCACAAACGCGTATTCATGCGCGACAGCTCCTCACGCGCGCGGCCCTGACGGCCATGCTCGCGGTCCTCCTCAACGGGACTTTATATGCCGCGACGGCTGCAAGAGGTGTCTTCCCACCCGACGTGATCATTCCCGCGGCCGGCCGGCCCATGTCCTTTCCACCCGTGATGCTGGCCTCGGTGCTCGGCGTGATCGGGGCGACGCTCACCCTCGCGCTGCTCGCGCGCCTGACCCGTCACCCCATCCGGAACTTCCGCGTGCTCGGCGGCGTCATCCTGCTCGCGTCGTTCGTCACACCGTTCTCCATTCCGAACATCCCCATCCCCATGCTCCTCACGCTCGACGCAATGCACGTCATCGTCGCCGTTCTGTGCCTCACCCTTCTGCCAGGCCGGGCGAAGGAGGCCTGACGTGACGACGGGTTCTGTTCTGGTCGTGGGTGCCACGGGGAACCTCGGCGGCAAGGTGGTGCGGGAACTGCTCGGACGGGACAAGCGCGTGCGGGCACTCGTTCGCCAGGGCTCGGATGCCACGAAGCTCACTCAGCAGGGTGTGGAGGTGGTGCGTGGTGATCTGACCCAGCCCGCCTCCCTCGGTCCCGCACTCGACGGCGTGGACGCCCTCGTGACCACGGCCGCCGGGTATGTCCGGCGGCGGCGCGGCGACACCTTGCGGAGCGTGGACGACCAGGGCAACCGGCACCTGATTGAGGCGGCCAGCCATGCCCGGCTGGGCCGTTTCGTGTTCACCAGTGTCCTCGCTGCCGATCAGGCCAGGGGGGTGCCGCACTTTTACCAGAAGTACCTGATTGAGCAGGCACTGGAAGCGAGTGGCCTCCCCTTCGTGGCGTTGCGACCGGGAGGGTTTATTGACACGGGCTTGAATCCAGCGCAGATTCGGCGGGGCCTTCTGACGGCCGTGGGCAATCCGGAGACACCGCAGACCGCCGTGCTCACTGACGACGTGGCCCGCGTCCTCGCGCTGGCGGTGGACGAGCCGCGCGCGGTGGGGCAGCGTATCGACCTGGGCACGGATCGTCCCGCCTCGTTCGCCGAGACGGCCCGCGTTCTGTCGCGGCTGCTGGAACGTGAGGTGAAGGTACGAAGACTCCCTCTGGGCGTCGCGCACCTGTTGCTCTCCACGATGAATGTGTTCAAGCCGGGCCTACGCGACTACGTCCCGATGTTTGAATTTATCGCCACGGGTCGGTTTGTGGCGGACACGTCGCGCCAACTTGAGTTGTTTGGGCCGGTGCCCTCGCTGGAAGAGGCGCTGACACAATGGCTGAGCGAGGTCGGTCTTCGCCCGATCCAGACCGTCCGCTTATCCAGTTTACCTTGACCCCCGCTTCCTGCGCCAGGCACGCATCTCGGCGTCCGCGGTCTGGTCGCTGACCTCGGCGTAGCGCAGCGTCGTCTGGATGTGACGGTGCCCGAGCCGTTTGCGGATCGTCTCGAGGCTGACCCCGCCATTCACCAGTTCCGTGGCGTGGCTGTGGCGCAACTGATGCAAGCTGCACTTCACCTCGGCCCGTTCGGTGTACGCCTGCCACCGCTCCTGGATGGAGGAATAGCCCATCGCCCCACCCTTGCCGTTCTTGAGGGCCTGAAAGAGGTGCCCGTGGGTGTAAGGAAGCCCCCGGAGGTACTGGCGCAGGGCGGCCACGAGTCTGGGGTCGTCGAGCAGGATCGTCCGCTTGCGCCCTCCCTTCCCCAGGACCGTCAGGTGCTCATCCCCTTTCGTCAGGTCAAGGTCCTCCAGGTGCAGGCCCAGCACCTCCCCGATGCGCAGCCCCGTCTCGAACAGCAGGCGGAACAGCAACCGGTCCCGTGGCTGCCCGGCGGGAATCACCGCGAGAATCCGTTCCACTTCGGCCCGCCGCAGCCCTCGGGGATGGGGCTCGGGAAGCCGCACCCGCTCCAGTTCGTGGGCGACGTTGCGAGTGAAGTGCCCGCGCCGTTCGCCCCAGGTGCAGAAGTGGCGGAACGCGACGTGCTTGCGGCCAACCGTCGCAGGCTTCCAGTGGGCGTGAGCGGCGAAGTACCGGGCCAGGGCGGCCTCATCGAGGACGGCGGTGTCAAGCCAGGAGGTCAGGTGCCTTAGGTCAGCGGCGTAGGCGCGAAGCGTGTGCGCCGACCGCTGCCCGGAGAGGTCGTGGATGAAGCTGGGCACCAACTCGTTCAGGGGAGGACTCGTCATCGCGCACACTCCATCCGGTGATAAGCGGGCCATGCCTAACCTTCATCGTAGGGCTTCCACTCTCGATTCTTCGCACTTCCTGGAGGAAAATCCGGTGATAGGGACAATTACACCCGGAAAAGGGAACCTCTGCCTGAACGCCTGGGGCTCAGCTTGACCCCTCGGACACCCCTCCTCCTGACCCCCGCACAACGCGAGCAGTTCACCCGCTTCCCCGCCCTCGACGAGCGCACCCTCGCCCGGTATTACCTGCTGAGTGAGGAGGACCTCCGGCTGGTGAGAGAGCGGCGACGCGACTTCAACAAACTTGGCTACGCCGTACAGCTCACCGTGCTGCGCCACCTGGGACGCGGGCTCCGCAAAGGTGAGGCCCTACCCGCAGAGGTGCTGGCCTTCCTCGCCGAGCAACTGCGCGTCGATCCCGCCTGTCACGACGACTACGCCCGGCGGGACTCCACGCGCAAGGAGCACTTCGCCGAGTTGTGCCAGCGGCTAGGGTACGTCGAGTTGTCGGGGCGCCTAAACCGGGAGTTGCGCGACTGGCTCGTGCCCAGCGCCGTCGTCACCGAACAGGCCTTCCCCCTGGTGGGGACGCTCATCGACGAGTTGCGCCGACGCCACATCCTGACCCCACGGCTGTCGGTGCTGGAGCGGTTGGTGAACGCGGCGCGCATCCAAGCCGACCAGTACACCTACGGCCTGCTGAACCTGCCACTGAAGGGTGAACTTCCCGGGCGGGTGGATGCGCTGCTGACCCCGCAGGGCGACGAAGCCTTCTCACGGCTGGTCTGGCTGGGCCGTCCCGTCAGTGTCCCCAAGCCCAAGCACGTGCTGACCCTGCTCGACAAGCTGGCCTTCGTGCGAACGTTCCCAGTGCAGAGCAACCTGCGGGCGTTTCTACCGCAGAGTCGCCTGGCGCACCTGGCTGAGGAAGCCAGACGGGTGAGTGCCTCCCACCTCGCTGCCTACGAGCCTCAAAGACGGCAGGCCACCCTGATGGCGCGCCTCTTCGACCTGTCGGAGACCCTGACCGACGGGGTGTTCGACCTGCACGACCGCCTGATGGTGTCGCTGCTCCGGGAGGGGGAGCGGAACGCGGCGGAGGCGTTCGGGCAGCAGGGACCGTCCGTCATCGAGCAACTCGGCACGTACAAGTCCGTCTGTGCCGCCCTAATTGCCGCCCGGGAGGAGCAGACCGACCCGTACCGAGCCGTCGAGGCGGTCGTGTCGTGGGAGAGGCTGGTGAAGACAGTTCGTGACGGGCAAGACAAGATATCCACCGAACAGCTCGATCCCCTGCACCACGTGATGAAGGCGTATCCGAAGGTTCGGGCCTACGCGCCCCGGCTGCTCTCCGCCTTCACCTTCCACGCCCAGGGCACGGCGGCACCCCTGGTTGAGGCTCTGAATCTCCTGCGCGAAATGTACGCCTCAGGGAAGCGGACCCTGCCCGAGCATGTTCCGCTCAGTTTCGTGCGGCAGAAGTGGACCGCCCACGTCTTCCAGGATGGGGAGGTAGACCGGCGGGCGTACGAGCTATGCGTGCTGGACGAGCTGCGCCTGGCCCTGCGGTCGGGGGACGTATGGGTGGAGGGCAGTCGCAAGTACAGGGACCTCGACGCCTACCTCCTGCCCCAGGACGTATGGCAAAGTCGTCTCCCAGACCTCGCCCTCGACCTGCCGGAGACCTTCGAAGCGTTCTGGGCGGTCACCGAACCAAAGCTCGCCGGGCAATTGCGTGAGGTTGAGGACCTGCTTTCCAAGGGCGCCCTTTCGTCGGTCAGTCTGCTGAGCGGGAAGCTCCGGGTGGGCAAAGTGGTCAAGACGGTGCCCGACGAGGCGGGGCCGCTCCAGCGCACCCTGGCCGCCCGGCTGCCCCGGGTGAAAGTCACCGACCTGCTGTTGGAGGTCAATGCCTGGTGCCGCTTCACGGGCGCCTTTCTCGACCTCCGGAACGGGAAGGGCGTCGAGCGCCACGACCACCTCCTGACCGCCCTGCTGGCCGATGGCCTCAACCTGGGACTGACCAAGATGGCGGAGGCCTCGCCCGACCCGAGTGTGACGGTCCGTCGTCTGATGTACCTGTCGGACTGGTTTATCCGTCCGGAGTCGTATGCAGCGGGGCTCGCTCAGATCGTCAACTTCCAGTCCAAGCTCCCCCTGGCGGCGCTGTGGGGAGACGGCACGACAAGCAGTTCCGATGGACAGCGCTTTCCCACGGGGGGACACGGGAAGGCGTTCGGGCACCTGAACGCGAAGTACGGGCGGGAACCGGGCGTCTTGTTCTACACGCACGTCAGCGACCAGTACGCCCCTTTCCACACCAAGGTCATCACGACGAACGTGCGGGACGCCCTGCATGTGCTCGACGGGTTGCTCTACCACCTGTCCGAGTTGAAGATCAGGGAGCACTACACCGATACGGCGGGCTACACCGAGCAGGTCTTTGCTCTCTGCCACCTGCTGGGCTTTCGCTTCGCCCCCAGGATTCGGGACCTGGGCGAGACCCGGCTGTACACGCCCGAGGTCGCCTCGGCCTACGGTCTGCTGGAGCCGCTGGTAGCCCAGCGGCTCAACCTGCGGCTGATCCGCGAGCACTGGGACGAATTGCGACGGCTGGCGACCTCCATTAAAGCGGGCACGGTGACCGCCTCGTTGATCCTGTCCAAGCTGGCGTCCTACCCGAGACAAAACGGCCTCGCGCTGGCCCTCCGCGAACTGGGGCGAGTCCAGAGAACGTTGTTCACGTTGGAGTGGTTGCGGGACCCGGAGTTGCGTCGCCGGGTGCTGGCTGGGTTGAACAAGGGCGAGTTGCTCCACGCCTTGAAGCGGGCGGTGGCGTTCCACCGAGGTGGCGAGATGCGGGACCGGACGTTCGAGGCGCAGAGTCATCGGGCCAGCGGATTGAACCTCGTTGTGGCGGCGATCAGCGCGTGGAACGCGGTGTACCTGGGGCGGGCGGTGGAGGCGCTGCGGACTGAGGGACAGGACGTGCCGGATGAACTGCTGGCGCATGTGTCGCCGCTGGGGTGGGAGCACATCGGCCTGACGGGCGATTATCTGTGGCGCCAGGAGTTGGTGCCCCCGCCTGGGGCCTACCGGGAGTTGAGGAGCTAGACCCCGTGCTGGATAGCCCTGGCGCTTAGCGGACCAAAATGTCGAAATCGGGTCTTGAGCCCTACACAGAGCACCCGACCTGCATGGTATCGGCGTACATGGGGGTGGTTTAAGGAAGCTGCTACGAAGCGCAAAGTGAAGAGTTTCCCGACCCCCTCAGTGTCAGGCAGATTGTCGAGCTTCCAATCTGCATAGCACCCGCTCCAGCGCCCGTGCGTTGCCACTCTGGACACAGCGCTCACAGATACAAACATCCAAGTCTCGATACACTCGCCAGCCCTTTGTCCCAGCGACCTCCCACGCCTCCTCTTCATTCGCCTGCCGGGCTGTGCTCTCGCCGCAGGCATCACAGAGAAGGTACACACCCTGACCCTGGGGTCTGACATGATTGCGGGTTCGCCAGGCCGCTACCCCATCGAGGTGCGAGGAGACGGACGGTAACAGGGGGCTGGTCTTTCCCGCTCGCGCATCCTCAACAATGCACGCTGTACGCGACTGCATCCGGCGCATCAGCTCCAATCCAGCCTGATCCATCGTGTAGACCGGCAGATGCATACCCTGGACATAGGCATGCCCCACGATCACATGGTCCGGGAAGGCGGCGCGGAGCCAGTCTTCCAGGTGATCGAGGGCTTCCCGGTAGGTCCGCTCAGCGATCAGGACGAACGCGTCGCGTTCGTCCTCCAGCCGTAAGCAGTGGGTCAGCGTCAGGCCCCACAATACGCGCCATTCCCGTACGCACGCTTGCAGCCGCAAGAAGTCAGCTTCAGAGACCCGTTCAAGCCCCAGCAGCATCACGTCAGCGGTACTCATTCTGTGGGAAGCATAGCCGTGGATGAAAGCTGCTTAAAGGTAGAAATCTACTGGTAGTCTTCTCCCACACCTTTGTGTGCAGTAGAAAACTCGGCTGACCAGTCCCGCAATTCCTGACAGAATTACGTTATCCGCGTATTTCTCAGATTCGCCGGGAGGTCTCCTTGCTGGTCCGCAATGCACAGCTCCAGGTCGTCAGCACCCAACCCCTCATCGCCCGCTTGCTCGAAGATGCGCTCCATGCCCGTCTCCCTGAATTTCCGGCCGTCTCGCTGGTCCTGGACTGGCCGGTCGGCTTTGCCTTTCAGATGGTGACGCCAGAATCGGCCGCCAGCAGCTTCGTGCTGACCCAGAACGCCTGTCCCGAATACCTCGATGATCTGTGGAACCTGGGCCTGCTGGGCTTGGCGTACCGGAGCCGCACCCTGGAGGAACTCGCGGAGTTGCTGCGGCGTGCAGAAACCCGGGAGCGGGTCCGCTTGACGCCTGCTCAGCGCTCTCCTTTAACGCCAGCAGAAGGGGACTTGCTGCGCCTGGTGGCACGCGGTCTCGCCAACAAGGAAATTGCCCGGGTAATGCTCCAGGAAATCCTTCCAAAATCACCCGCCCACTTGCGAGGGTGAGGCATTCTGGAGGGGAATCATGGGGAAACAGCGGAAAAACTGGCCGACAGACACCAAGGAGCAGATTGTTCTGGC
>NZ_WBSL01000024.1 GCF_009377345.1 Deinococcus terrestris
CCGATTCCGTGACTGGTACAACCAGGTCAGGCTCCATTCAGCTTTGGGCTACGCCTGCCCCTGGGCTAAGCTGCTGGAGACGGCGAAGTCTCGCAATGCCGCTTGAAGGTTTTTCTGGAGCAGTACCCACCGCCAAACCCTCAGCACGGTACAGGCGGTAGACCCGCTTGTGGTTGAACGCCTGCCCTTCGCGCCCCAACAGAATGTGAAGCCGACGGTACCCGAAGCGAGGACGCTGCTCGGCGAGGTCACGCAGCCGCCCGACCAGGGCCTCGTCTTGTTCCCTTTTTGGGCTGTGGTGCCGCCCTCGTCGAACCCCAGAAGCCCAACACCTGGCAAACTCGTCGTTCGCTCAGACCGAAGTGGTCCCGGACGTGTCCCACCAGACGCCGTTTAAGCGGTGTCTGAGTCTGCGGGATCGCCTCGGGGTTCACCACATTTTTCCGACCACCTCCTTCAGCACCAGATTGTCCAGTGATAGGTCCGCCACCAGTTTCTTCAGGCGGCGGTTTTCTTCTTCCAACAGACGAAACCGTTTGGTTTCGTCCTTGGTCATCCCGCCATACCTGGCCTTCCAACGGTGGATCGTCGTCACTGCGACCCCCTGGCTTCGCGCGACCTCAGCGACCGGCTGCCTCGCCTCGACTTGGCCGAGGATGGCTAGAATCTGCTGCTCGGTGTATCGCTTCCCCTTCATGCCACCTCCTTGTTGCCATTCTCGTTGCAACTGGAGTGGACCGAGATTCGGGGGTCACGTCATTGCCCCTGAACTGGAAGGTGCTGCCGCATGGTGGCAGCAGTGAAATGCGGGCGCGCATGTTCCTGCCCGGCGCTGGGCCCTCTTGATCGCGGATCGGGAGTTTGCCGGGGAGGAGTAGTTCTCTTTCCTGCGTGATCAAGGGATTAAGCGGTGCATCCGGATTCGGGAGAACACCCGGCTGGACGATCTTCCTGCTCGCAACGCCTTTCAAGATCTGAAGCCGGGATAGATGCGTGCCGTCTTCGAGAACGTCATGGTCTATGGGAGTCCGATGCAGGTCGTCGCCACGCTCTCCCCGCAGGGAGAGTGCGTCCTGATCGCTTCGAATCTTTCTCTGGACGACATCCTCACGACCTATCGCCAGCGGTGGGTCATCGAATGTACGTTCACAACCTGTCAGGCACTGAGGTGCTGAGGGTCAGCTGTGATGAGGATCTCGGGTTTTGGCGGCTGGTTCATCAAGAGGACCAATCAGCCGCAACCTTAGCCCTACTCCCGGCGCGATTTGGCGCAAGTACCCCAGCAGCGTGGCAATCAGGATCACGAGTGCCAACATTTCCAGCAACTCTTCAAGGGCTATCAACAGGAGGAGCACCAGTCCAGAAGATGGAGTTGAATTCTCCGAATTGACCACTAGCAACGAGTCAATCTTGGCTTCAACCAGCTCCAAACCTAGTGCGCCGGTCACATACAGGACACCTGCAAAGATCAGAGCGTTCCGAGTACCTTGAGGTAAATAGCGCAGGAAACGAATCAGCAGCAGAGACACGACAAGTGCCAACAACCCATAGGGAATGATCCAAGCATAATAAAATATACCACTGAGGCCGAACAGGTCTCGAGTTCTGTTTACCTTATCATGAATAGCCAAATACTCATCTAACGCCAGAAAAAAGATCAATCTGCTCAATAGTGTCCATGTATGCGCAAAAGGATCCCCTTTTAATCGTGTAACCCGTCCAATCAGCCATAACAGCACAGCTCCTATGAAGAATAGAGATGCATTAAAAGCCGAAGCAACATTGTACTCACCGTTAAGATTGGTGCCCGCCGAGAACTGAGTACCGCGTAGGCTTGGCGAGAGCTGCCCAATTACACCAATTGAAACCATCAAGACAACGCAAGTAGCAAGAAAGTTTATAAAAGAGTGCTCCGATATTTTAACATCCACTGTTTCGTAAGTAGATGGACGTTCTTGGTGATCAAAAGCTTCGCGTTTTGGCCGAGTTGAGTCGTCCATTATACCCCACCAGATGAACCCTTACAAGCTCCCATCCACATCATGGTTTAAAAACGCATCCATCCAGAGCACTTGGTGAGGTAGCGCTGGTCACGTGATTTAGAAGCCGTTGGGAAGTTTGTATCACACTTCGCTGACGTAGGTTAAAGACCAGTTTTTCCAGTTCTATATTAGAATACTCCTAATGACTTTCTCTCCAGGTCCTTCCGGCTTGCGAGTCGCCCATGTAGGCGCTTTCGGGCATGCGGCAGTCAATGGCGTCAGTCAGGCAGTGGGAACCTATTTGCGAGCACTTCAGGCCCTAGGAGCCCAGGTTCAGCACTGGGACCTCACGGCGGACTATCGTGACATCGGGTATACCGACGCAGGATATCCGGTTTATCATCTGCCTATCTCGTCCCGCCTAGGGCGTAAAGTGCTGGGCCTTCCCCCCGTGACCCAGAGGTTCCTGCGTGAACATCTGGAAGATATTGACTTAGTCCATCTGCATCTAACTTTTACTGGAGAAAATCCTCATCTCATGAGGTTGTGCGCACGCGCCCATCGACCCTTCGTCCTGACGCCGCACGGGGGATATGACGCCGGACGCCTCGAGTCGCGTGCACTGCTCAAACGGGTTTGGTACCCGGTTTTCGAGCGTCCTATGCTTCGGCGGGCTGCGTTCTTACACGCTCTGCAACAGCAGGAAGCCACAGCATTACAGAGATTGGCTCATGAACAGCATATAGTGGTGCTGCCTAATCCTGTTCCCGTCATACAGGAGCCTGGTCCCTTTGCAGAACGTGACGTGCTGTTGTTCATCGGACGTTTCGATGTGGCGCAAAAGGGACTCGACCTGTTGGTCCGCGCCTATGCCCAAGCACGAGACGCTGGACTGCAGCTGCCGCTCCACCTTGTCGGACCGGACTTCAGGGGAGGACGCGATCATTTAGAAGCTTTGCTCGCAGAGAAGCACCTGACAGGTAAGGTCACCCTTCACGGGCCGGTGAACGCCGTGGGGCGACTAGCTTGGCTTGGGCGTGCCCGGGCCTTTGTGGCTCCCTCACGTCATGAGGGACTGCCCATGGCCCCGCTGGAGGCGTTGGCTGCTGGTGTCCCCCTTATTCTGACGCCCGGGACCCACTTGGATGGTTTGGTAGAGGCAGCTGGAGCAGGTTGGGCGGTCAAGGGGAACGAGTCGGCCTTGGCCGCAGCACTCCTGGCCGCCGAGGCCCTCCCGGCGGCAGAGTGGCAGCACCGGAGCGCGCGTGCGTGCGACTTGGTTGAACAAAGGTATTCGCCGGACGCCTTCGCATCTACGTTGCTTCGGGAATATCAGTACGCACTGGACCGGGTTCACGATCGCCGATCGAAGTAAAGCCTTCATGCGCAACATATCCTTCACGCCTCCGCGAGAGGCTCAGGCGCGGATCGGGAGTCGGCGGCGGAAGCTGACCGACATTTTTCCCAAGCGAGGGCACTGGCGATGGCGTCAGCCGTACTCAACTGAGGCACCCAACCGAGGCGCTCGGCGGCGAGCGCGATCTCGGCATAGGTTCCGGCTTGATCACCTGGGCGGCGGGGAGCCTCTTTTTGGGGTACAGTCTGGCCAGTCACAGCTTCAAAGCTGCGAATCAGTTCACGTACTGTGACGCCCTGACCCGTACCCAGGTTAATCGGCAAGAAGGTTTCTGCCCCGAGCGCCGCATCAAACCGTTCAACAGCAGCAACGTGCGCCTGGGCGAGATCCCATACATGAATGTAGTCACGCAGGCCAGTGCCGTCGCGAGTCGGATAATCCGTGCCAGTGATCTGCAAGTGAGCGGCTCTCCCACTCGCTGTGGCCAGCAGTTGACCCAAGATGTGGGAGGGATTCAGAGCCTGGGCGCCCGTGCGCAATCTCGGATCGGCGCCGATCGGATTGAAATATCTCAAAGCGAGCGCACGCAGTGCCGTAGCCTCCGTCAGGTTACGTAGCATCTGCTCGCCCATAAGTTTGGACCAACCATAAGGGCTTTCTGGACGCAGCGGCGTCTTCTCATTCACACCGCCACCGGGTGGCGCCTGATAGATACTGGCACTCGAACTAAAAATCACCCGCAGGCAGCCAGCCGTGATAAGCAGCTCAAAAAAGTGCAGGCTCTTCACCACATTCTCGCGGTAATATAAGCCTGGGTTGGACTGCGACTCGGCAACCACAGTACGCGCAGCGAAGTGGAGAGCGACGCCGACATCGGGATGCTCACGAAAGATCCGGCCCACGAGGGCAGAGTCTGAAATATCCCCCTGGTAGAAGACTCGGTCTACGACGAAGGAAGGATCACCCGTTACCAAGGAGTCGAGGATGACAGGCTGGTGACCGGCGTCAAGTAGGGCGGAACAAACGGTGCTTCCAATATACCCTGCCCCACCGCTCACAAGCACTTTCATTGACTGATTATGTGCTCCGCTTACCCTCACTTTCCTGAGTGGAAACCAGGGCATCCTCATGGAAGTTGGACATCCGTCCTGGCTGACGACGGAGGGTGCCGCTTTCCTGAATCTGCGCTGTCTCTGCTGTGCGCTTCAGACGATCGGCAACCGAGGCGAAGAGGAAGCCGAAAAACAGCGCTGCGCCAAACGCAATGATGGCGTCGCGTACCGGGTGCGGCGACACCGGATCGCGCGGCCGGGTGGCTGGCGTCAGGGAGGTGAGCGTACCGGTCACCGTCTCACTGAGCACCACGAGCTGGCTGATCTGTTGAGCGACGGCTTCACTATCGGCGGCCCGCGTGACTGCCGTGTCACTCTGGCCCGCGCGCGTCTGTGCCTCGGCAATCTGTCTTGACAGGGCGTTGCCGCGCGCCTCTAAGGTTTTGAGCGCCCGCAGAATATTTTGCCGGGCGCGCTGACGATCCCACTGCAGTAGACCTACCGCGTAAGCGTCAGCGACTTTTCGCGCGGTCTCGGGCTCGGCAGCCACGGCGCTGAGGATATAGACGCCAACCTGCTGCTGGTCCACATTGGCCTCAAGGGTCACAGTCTCATTGAAACGGTCAGGGGTTGTCAGAGCGGCAGCAATGGTTTCGAATTCCTCGGCACTCAGCTTGCCCCTGAGCCGTTGCAGCGCGAAGGCAGAGACTTGCGGGCTACGTAAGGCGCCGTCGAAAACCTGCGGCGGCACAGCGGGAGCACCGACGAGCGAGATGTTGACGTCCGCGTTGCTGCTGCCCGCAGGTAGGGCCCCGAGTGTCACGCTCGAACGGTACACCGGTGTCTGCGCCCTGGACACCAGAAAGGTCGCGGCCGCGAGCGCCAGTGCACAGAGGAGCACCAGCTTCCAGACCCGGCGCAGCACGCGGATCATCCGCTGAAGGTCAAGATCCTGCGCTTGAGATTGGTCCATAAAACTCCTGATCGGTGGGAAGAGTTGGGGACGGAACATCTGAAAGCAGAGGCTGGAGGAAACAAGAGAGAGGGACTGCGACCGGAAGCATACTCACCCGGTTGATCCCGCTTGGCAGCGGCTTACTGCACCTCGGCTTCATCAAAGCATCACGGTGGGGGCCGGGGGAGGGAAGCGCCCCCGGTACTTACCCCCGAGCCTGAGTTGCCCGCCGCACCGCCTTCAGGAAGTCACCGCGCTCAGCCGAGAGAATAGGCTCGGCGTAAGTTCGTGCTTCGGCGAAGTTACGCTGGCTGCCTGCAGTCAAGCGGACAGGATCGCGTGCCCAGGCGCCCCACACCTCCGCAAACTCTTCGGCGGACCCAGGAGTCACCAGAGCGTCTTCGGGCAGCAGCTCCGGAATTCCACTCACGCGTGAGCCTACCGCTGGCAGGCCCTGTGCCATTGCCTCGACGAGGGCTCGCGGAAGCCCCTCGGTGCGCGAAGGCATCACAAAGAGATCTGCCTGAGCGAGGTCGCGCCGCACTGCTTCGGGGGTAGGCCTCTGCCCCACGAAGGTGCAGGCATGTTCAACCCCGAGCTCCCGGGCGAGCGCCTCACATTCTGGGCGTTTTAACCCTTGGCCCACGATCCGGAGTGTGACGGGTAGACCCTGCGCCCGCAGTTGAGCAAGCGCCCTGATCGCGATATCTGGTCCCTTGTACCAGTGCTGCAGAGACCCGACCATCACGGCGCGTAATCCAGGACCGCTGTAGACCCGCGCAGAAGCATAGGCCTCAGGCGGCAACCTGACGTCGGAGACTCCAAAGACCGGCGTACCCGGACGTGACGGATAGGCCTCCTGGAGAGCGCGGCGCGTGACGTATAGGCTCGCGCTGGAAACGCGGCATTGCCAGCGCGTTTGAGATGCGTAGCCCCAACGAAAGAGCCGCCGCAGAGGGTGCTGCACGCCGCCACGACTGAAGACCTGCGCCGGGTCATTGATCACCTCAACGGCGAACGGTTGACGGCGCCAGCGCAGCAGGGGAGCGCTGAGGCTTGCCAGCGTGCCGGATACCCGGAGGATCACGGCCTCACCTGGCTCAAACGCCTGCATGAGCCGCGAAAGCAGCGGCAGGACACGGAGCACGAACGATTCCGGACCGTGGTAATCCGGCAGATGAAAGACCTTCACTCCAGGACCATCCACCCGGCGATACCCTGGTGGAAGGACGTTTACCAGACGCGAACGCCCTATGACCTGCACCTCCTCGAAGTGAGAGAGATAACGTTGCCACAACTCATAGGTTGAATGGCCATCGTCGTACGTTTCTCCGTTAGCCAGGTGAATGAACCGCTGCTCCTGCACAATACTTACCCGCATCGTTCCTCCATCAGGCTCTCTTTCCACTTCCACAAAACGGAACTGTTCGAGGATATAGACTCTTTATCCTCGCCAATCTTAATAACTATCACTCCAGGAACTGATGGACACGCCTGATCGGTCCAGCCTTATGCGCATCAGCTGACTCAAGCGTGGAAACACCCAGATTTTCTTACATTCAAGGATTCTGTCATGAGGTCAGTCGGTAGACAAGCGGTCACGGGTTCGGCCTGGGGGAAGTCTGCCCTCCTACACTGGGCTCCCCCATGAGCGTCACGGCTTCGGATCGGCGCAGGCTAAGCGCGATCAGCACCGCCAACAGTGGCAGAAAACCACTGAAAGCAGGATTGGGGTAGAACGTTTCCTGACTGAGCGTTGTCAGGGCCAGGCCTGCAAGCAGGTAGAGGGCGGGACAGCCGAAGGGGCTCCGCCAGAGGCCGCCAACCAACCGTACAAAGAGCAGGGTGTAGACGCTCAGACCGGCGAGACCAAGTTCAAAAAGGATCTGGAGGGCATTCATGTGGGCGTTCCCGCCCAACGCGATGGCACTGCCAAAGCCGCTCCCGATCAGTAACCGCAGGGGATCTCTGAGCAATGCGGCCGCAAAGGTCTGCCATATGGAATCGCGCCCCGAGAGGTTGTTTGGATCACTCGCCTCCACCAGGGTGGACTGCCGCTCAATAAGGGCCTGGAAGGAAGAATCGAGGTGAAGGATCGGCAGCAGCAGCCAGGCCGCTACGCTGGAGCATAAGAGCCACACGGCCGCTCGGATCGGCATCCGGCGGTACTCCAACGCGAGCGTCAGGAGAGCTCCGGCGAGGCCAGCCCGCGAACCGGTGAGGAAACAGGCAATGAGCATCAGACCGGCGAGCAGCGCCGAGGACCGCCCACGCAGCATGATGGTCAAGCTATAGAGCGTCACGAGTTGCGCGGCCACGAACCCATGGTTGTAACCGACCATGCCAAGTCCAGGGTCCTGATGCAGGTAATACGCCTCCCAAGGCCCGGAAGCGGGGCGTCCACGCGGGAGAAATTCTCCTAGGGCATTAGAAATCGCCGGTGAGAAGAAGCTCCAGATGATGGTACCGCTCATGATCAGCAACCCCGCAAGTGCCCAGTGACCCCACCGGGTGAGGCGCTGGGTGCTGATTGGGAGGCGTGAGATAGCTGCAAACAGCAACGTGATCTGGATAAGCTTGTAAACACCGAAGACGCCAAAACTGAGTTGGGCGGGCAAAGTGGGGTCACGGAAGACCACTAACAGGCCAAGAGCGAGGACTGACAACCCGGTACCGAGTACCAAGACGAATAAGACGCGGCGCTGCGCCTCAGTTTGAACTGGCGAACGGTAAAGCAAGCTCACGCTGATGATGAGCAGCAGCAGCAAGTCGGGGAGTGTCGGCCAAACGGCCCAGACCGGCCCGAACGCGACGAGCGGCAGGGCGAAACACTGGGCCAGCAGGTAAGGACCAACCAGGAGGGCCACGAGACGCTCCAGCCTTTGGGCGCCGTTCCGCGGGGTGCGTTCGTTCTGAAGCGAGACGGTGGGAGCGCTGGTCACGCGCGGTAGACCTTCAGCAGGCTCTGAATATTCGTCCGCACATCGAAAGCGCTGCCGTCGCCCGGCCTCCGTCCTGCCGCCAACGCCTGATTGAGAGCGTCTACCCACACGGAGAGGTCATCCGTGAGGAATGGAGTACGGTAGAAGGCTCCCGGCAGTCGACTGGCTGGCGTAAGCTGACCAGCGATGACACAAGGCAGGCCAACCACCTGCGCTTCTACGAGTGCCAAAGCCAACCCCTCATAGAGGGAGGGCAGGATAAAGACATCTGCCGCGTGGAGCAGTCGGGGTACGTCCGGCCGCGAGCCAAGAAGATGCACCCGTTCTGTCAGTCCCCGCTCCGCCCGGCGGCGCTCAATGTGCTTACGCTCAGGCCCCTCACCGGCGAGCAGAAGTTGGCCGCGGCCATGATGGGCCAGAAACGCCGCAAAGACATCAAGCAGAAAAAGATGATTTTTCGCCTTGTCCAAACGTCCCACACTCAGTAGCACCGGTTCGTCGGTGGGCAGTCCCAGTTCCCGCAAGGTCTCATCCCGAGCAGAAAGCGTACGTAGTGCGCTGAGATCCAGACCAAGGCGTTCAATGGTCACGCCGCGCCGCATCCAGCCGTCCCCGTAAAGGGCCGCGGCAGCTTCCGGACTGACCGCCATTTTACGGTTGGCACTGCGCAAGATCAGCTGGCGCGCTGCGGCATGGTAAACGTGACGGAGCCGTGAAGCTTGGCGGTCAAGCGAGCGGCTATCGATATGCGAAGTGATCGCCCGCACGGGAACTTCGGCCTGCCGCGCCGCAAGCAGTGGCCACCCGGAGAAGAAGTGGAGATGGCTGTGTACCGCGTCATACGGACCGTATGCGCGTAGCAGTCCGAGCAACTTGGAACGGTAAGATAAGGGGGAAGCGGGCGGGAGACGCAGCAGCCGTGCGCCCAGGCTGCGAATCTCCTCGTCATAGGCGGCGGGCTGCTCTGCAGTAGTGAGTAGATCAAGGGCAAGGACCCGTCGGTCAGCGTGGCGCAGCAGCGTCATCAGCCAGGACTCGACACCCCCCCGGTTCATGGGCCCCACGAGATGCAGCGCCCGCACAGGCCGGTCTGGGTCACGCGTCACACCCATGCTCATGTTTCAGACTGCTGATCCGCTGGGACGAAATCAACCCTCATGGCTTTCATGATAATGGCTGCACTGCCTACAAGTTGCGCGGTAAAAGCGCCGAGATTGGCATAGGCTGCCCCCATCAGACCATAGCGGGGGATCCACAGCTCACAAAGCGCGTAGAGGAGCAGGGTGACGCCAGCAAACAGGGGCAGTTGCTCCCCGAAGCGCCGCGCACCTGTCATGGCGAAGCCCAAAGCTGAGGCAACGTATCCAGCGGTTCCAGCCCCCAGCAACCATAGAAAGAGTGCATGGTGGGCAGCGTACTCCTCTCCAAAAAGCAGCCGCAGCGCCCAGGGGCCGATAGACCAGCCTGCGAGCAGGCTCAGGAGCCCGACGCCCAGCGACAGCAGCATAAACCGAGCGGTCAGTCCCAGGAAGCCTGCGCGGTCTCCTTGCGCGAAACGCAGGGCGAACTGGGTGGTCAACGCCGTTCCGACAGCGCCGATGACCACACCGCCAACGATGTACCCGTAACTCAGGGCCGAGTAAATGCCTTGGGCCTCGCTTCCAAGCTCATGCTCGACGGCAATGCGAGCGATGTTGGCGCTCAGGGACACCAAACCGGCCACGACACCGAGCGGCCACACCATTCGCACGAGCTGCTGTAGGTCGGGCCACCTCAACAGGCCTATGGGGGGTAGAAAGGGGCGTCCGCGGCGCAGGTCATATCCAAGAAGTGTCAACAAGTTGACCAGTGTCACCCCAGCGGCAGCCACCGCCAGGTCGCGGGTCAGGGCAAAAAGCCCCAGGGGGAGCGCAGTGTTCAGTAGGCCCCGAATCAGCACTCCCTGCGCGATCCAGTCGAGATGTCCGTGGCGCTGAAGCTGGGCATAAATGAGTTCGCTCAAGCCCTCGAACAGCTTGGCGACCGCCAACGCGAAGATCACCCACCATTCGCCTCTATTCCAGAAGACGGCAGCCACAAGTGTGAGGGCGGCTGCGAGCGAGAGTGCACGCAACGTCGCGTAGGTGCCGAAGCTAAATGCGTCCTTGACGTCCGTCACCATGACGTTGCGCAGTTGCAGGCCCAACCACAGAAAAATAGGCCCTGTTACCCCCAGTGCATAGGCATACTGACCAACGACTCGGGGACTCGACCAGTGGGCCAGCGCCGAGATCAACGCGAACTGTGCCAGGTTGGAAACCAATGAGGCTGCGAAGGTCCAACCCACATCGCTTCGCAGGCGCTGAGGCGCCGAGTCCGGCCACACTCTGTTTGTGTCTGCCATGCAAGTTCAGGGGCCAACCTAGCACGTCCAACGGGGGCGGCTGTAGTCACACTTCTCAGTCATAAAACTGTGAGGTCGGTGCGATAGATTGGGCGCATGAAGAGTTTGTAAAGCTCACTGAGCGCCGCTACGTCCCCTAAACCGACAAAGGCAAAGCCTCCGCGAGGAGGTGACGCAAAGCCACAGAACTCATCTCGATGAGTCCGCTGGGTTACCGAAAGTAGGAACTGTGAGAAACAACAAAATGTGTGCCCTCGCGCTGGCTCTGTTGCTCAGCGCCTGTTCTCAGACGCCGGTGGTGCGTCCTGACATGACTTCGACTCCTCCCACGTCGGGCACAGCCAACGATCCGGCGGAAGTGTCGGCCGAGGTGCTTGCCACTCCTGACGAGGTGAGCACCGTCCAAGACACGCTCGCCACCTATCAGACGCGTCCCCTGCGCCCCAGCCTGCTTAGCAACGCTGTCAGCATTGATCCGGGGGGCACGCTCAGCGTAGCCGGGGAGAGCATGTTCCCCATGGGCTTTTATCATGTGTCTTGGGCCGGCACAGCCACACGCCGCCTCAAAGACATGAATGACATCGCTGCAATGGGATTTAACAGCATGACAGTTGCCATGCTCGATGCTGTAGACGACATTGGCCCTATGCGTAAGCTTGTGCAAGCAGCTCATGCCAAAGGTATGAAGCTTATCATACAAGACGTGAACAGCCAATCTGTGGCAGCCCTCCGAAATGAACCTGGAATTCTGGGTTGGAAGGTCGCTGACGACTGCCAGATCAACTATACCCCGGAACAAGTTGCGGCACGTGCTCAAGTGATCAAACAACTCGACCCGACTCGGCTGACTTACGCGAGCCTTGGCGTCAGTTTCTCAGACCCACGCAGTGCGTACTTCGGTACAACGGACGCTACGGGCAACCAAATCTACCCAATTGGTGGTGGCGATGGCCTCAGTGCCGTCTACCGGGCCATGAAAATTACGGTCCGCGAAGCGCTGCAAAAGGGCGTTATGCCGATCGGCAACGTCCAGAGCTTCCGTTGGAGCGGCCAGCGGATGCCGACCAACGCTGAGGTGTACAACATGACCTCGCAAGCACTGGGTGCTGGGGTCAAGGGCATCATGTACTACACCTATCTTGACGACAGCAATGACTTGAGCCCCCAAACCAGCCTGCGCACTGAGCTGAAAAAGGTGGCGGGGGAAGTGAAGCAACTCACCCCCATCCTTTTACACGGGGAGCGCCGGGAACTTCTCCTCAGTGACACCATGCACGTGGTGCAGTGGACCTACGAAGGCAAACGTTACCTTCAGGTCATTAATGTCGCTTACAAATCGATCACGGCGCAATTTAAGCTGCCTGAACGGGGTAAAGCCGCCCTCCCAGTTTTCGCCAACCGTCCTACTGGGCTCAAGCTCCAGACCGACGGACTTACCGTCCGGGGCAATATGGGTGCTCTGGCCGTGCACTGGTACCAAGTTCAGTAAAAACACGTCGTTTAGGGCCAATGCCAGGAGGTTAAGCGGGGCTGGGTCTGGGCTTCTTCCGGTAATTGGACATTTTGACTTTCACGACGCGCGGCTGGTGTCTTCGTCGGCGTTCTGGGAGAAGAAGGAGTTCAAGGTCGGCGGTCAAGTGCTCCAGTTGCTGCGGGACGCGTCCCGCAGCAACGACCCAAGCCGAAAGCCAGAAGTTCCGCATCAACAACAAGGCCAGACGGTACGACACGCGCAGCGGACTGACATCCAGGCGCTGCGCGATCTTCACCATCTTTGAGCGGACCAAGTTGTACACAATCAGCAGCCCATACAGTTCTTGTTGTATGCGTTCGGGCGAACGGGATCGTAACGCCTCCTCACGTTCCAGGGTGTGCGTCTTCAGTTCGTCGAAGCCAAGTTCCACTTCCCAACGTTGGTGGTAGAGCTTCACCAGTTCACGTGCTGGGTATCGAAGAGGATCGAGCAAGGACGTGATCAGGTACTGCCTGGAGAATCCTGGGCGGCGGTAGAAGATCACCCGAACCCGCATGGTGGCAGGCAGACCCGGGTTGACCTTGCGGGCCGGAGGAGAGAAGTTCACATCCACTTCGAGGTCGCTGGCCCGGTGAGTGTGGACGACCTGCCACGTCAGGTTTTTCTTTCCTCGTAACAACCAGAATCGGCCGGGGTGTTGGCTGAACTCGAATAGGCGTCTCCAGCAGGCAAAACCACGATCCATGATCAGCAGACTCTGTTCCGGTAACACGGGGAACAGCTCGTCGGCCAGCGAGAGTTCACTCTGCTGATACGTGCCTAACCGTACCGCCCGGAGCAGATGGGAGCCGAGATGCATGAGGGCGACCAAACGGCACTGTGGATACGCACCCTCACCACGGGTACCGCTGGAAGGAGAACCGAAGAATCTTCGGTTCTCCGGTGAGTCAGGGACGGGAAAAATCGTGCCATCAAGGCCAAACAGTTGTAAGCCTCGCCAAACTTCCGCTGGGCTCCGTCGTACAGCTTCATGTTCTGCCAGCAGTTCAAACAACCGTTGCAGAGGAGCTACGCCAAGCCGGTCACGCGCTTCTGTGACCGAAGTCGACTTGATGCTCCCCGTATCCGGGAGCACGAGATGCAGGTGATCGCACGGTACTGCTCCAGGAAATCCTTCAAGCAGCGTTGCGAGACTTCGCCGCTTCCAGCAGCTTAGCCCAGGGGCAGGCGTACCCCAGAGCTGAGTGAAGCCGGACCTGGTTGTACCAGTCACGAAATTT
>NZ_WBSL01000025.1 GCF_009377345.1 Deinococcus terrestris
GACCTTTCGCACCTGGTACAACCACGTCCGGCTGCACTCCGCCTTGGGCTACGCCTGCCCCTGGGCTAGGCTCTTGGAGACGGCGAAGTCTCGCAACGCCGCTTGAAGGATTTTCTGGAGCAGTACCCCGTGAGTTGGGAATTGCCAATCAGACCGTACAAAACGGCCTGACACGCGTGTTTCAGAAGCTGGGCGTGAGTAGCCGTAACGAAGCGATTCTGTATTACTGGGACATCGCCAACAAGCCACCTATACAATGACGACCATGCTGCGTAAGATGATCTGTGCCCTTGCCATTCTGGCTGCCAGTGTTGCGGGCGCTGGTGGCAGAGACGTGCCACTCCCCTCACGTCTCTTGCCAGACCAGGAACTCGGGCAGGCACTGTGCATCCGCAACCTTCAGGGCTTCCGCACGGTGCCCGCGGGAGTCCCGGTCACTTATTCCAGGAACATCAACAACTCCGGCCATGTCGGTCAGTCGTATTTCTGGGTAGGCACGGCGCGCTTTCAACAGGGCGGGCAGGTCAGGACCGTGCGGTTTACTTGCACCGTGACGAATGGCAAGGCAGCCGTGACGCTCCGCTAAAAGCCGGGAAGCGCCACGGGAAAGGAGAGGGCTTCATTGGCCCTCTCCTTTCCCATGGGTTACGTCAGTTGGGCGATCAGCGGTACGTTCTGGATGACCATGCCTTGCCGCTGATACTGAGGCGTGCGGTTGACCAGGGCACCCAGGGAGCCTTGCGTGGTGGCATTCCAGTCAAGCCACACGCCGCCACGCTGCACCTTCACGTTGCGGAACGTCACTTGCGGGTGCCGGGGCGTATAGCCGCTGGATGACGTGGCACTGTTGTCCTCCCCGCCGATCAGCATCTTGCCGGAGTAGGTTGGGGACGCCACGGCGGCCGTGCGAGAGAACGTGATGCGCCCGTCCTGTACAGTCGCGTCCGCTTCCGTGCCCCGGTTGACGATCTTGACGAAGACCTCACTGGTAGGGCTCACAATCTGGTTCTGCTGACCAAATTTGGCGTGATTGGCGAAGTAGCGCCAGACTGGGCCGTTTCCATCGCCCTTATCTGCGTAGCTGAGGCCAACTTCGTAATAGTCGTCCAAAGCAAGAAAGAAGTTGACGAAATCATACGTGCTCAGACCCGTAGGCGTTGCTGGGACGCTAATGTATCCCTGTATGCCCGTGAAGTTCGACTCTGCCGTGTATACCTTCACAAATTCCTGAAGAGCCATGCTGTACCTCCCGAACCAAATTTGAAGTGATCACTTCTGGAGTAAGCATGGTGTATACAAGTCTTATTTTAAACTCTGAAATCTACCTCATTGCTACAAGAAATCTACAGGTAGAAAAGTTTTTAAAGTAAAACTTTTCTACCCGGCATAGGAAAGATCTGTGGTGCATTTTTGTTGACTGGTTTGGATGGGAAAGCAGAGATGTACTGGTATATTCGGATAGGCATACTGGTAGAAAACGTTCTTTCTCTCAAACGGATGGATCCGCATACTGATTGCAGAAGTGGCCACTTCAATTCAGAACCACCAGGAGTGCAGATATGCCAGCCATTCGTATCCCCCGCAGCAACTTCAAAGTCCGTTTCTCTGGTGACGCCAGCGGTGCTGGTCGTCGCAATGTCCCGACGTTCGTAAGGGGCGACGCCAATGCCATCGCCGGGTCCAACTTCATGTTCTTCGATCTCTCTACTGGAGAGCTGACTGGGCTGTTCGTACTCGATGGCGACAGGAAGCATGGCGTAACTGGGAAAAACATCGACGTGATCAGCCTTAACGGCAACGGTGCAGTGGTTTTTCACGACGAGAACAGTGCCTACTCGCAGTCGTCCAGCCTGATCTGGAGTATGGCCGCTGGACCAATCATCGTGCGAGGTGGTAATTTCACTGATGCCACCTGGGGGAAGTACAGCGTGGATCAGCTTGGTCCCACCGTCAACCGTCAGCGCATCTGCCTGGGCCTGCACAGCAGCGGCGACTATATCCTTGCCTACCGCGCCTCGATCAACCTTACGGACTTGGCCGGGTACATGAAGTCGCTGGGTTGCACGGACGCGATCGCCGGGGATGGCGGCGGCTCTGCGCAGTTGTACCTGGAAGACCGCAACACCCTGTTCGGCAGTGATGCCCGTTCGGTACACGTCATTCCGGTCGCGCTGACCAGCTACAGCTACATCAGCAGCATTGCCTGATTCTCTCTGGTTCCACGGTTGCGCCTGTGCCCTCAAAGGGCACAGGCGCGACTCTCATTACCATGCTAAACACTGCTTTCATGTCCCCCGTTCACCGCCGTTGGCTCACCGCCAGCCTGCTCAACTCTTTGGTGGCGCTACCCGTTCACGCACAAAGCGGTGACGCAGCTGCACGTACCCTGAGCTTCGACAGCCTCATGTACGCGATGTTTGCCAGCCCCTACCCGGACTTGAGCCGGAACTTCACTACGGGCACGCCCCAGGCCGCAAGCAACCTGCTGCGCTTGCGGCTCCCGCCCCCAGCACCAAGCGGCTACAAACTGCTGGGTACCTGGACGACCACACAGGCACTTGTCGAGCGGGCGGTCCGCCAGGACGACACCCGCTCCCCAGCCGCCCTGCTGCTGTACACTCGTTCCACTCCTCGACCACCGGCCAGCGCTGAACAGGGCACGGCCATTGCGATTCTCGTAGGGCGATGGTCGGGTACACCTGCCGCCCTTGCCTCTTACGAAGGGCAACTTGACCGTGCGTCCTTCAACCGCCGCTCCTGGGCAACGGGAACAATTTTCAGCTCTTGCAACGCTGTGAACATCGTCGTGGAGGATTACCCGCTGCTTCGGCGCGCTGTGCATCGCTCCTGCGAAGCGCAGTACCGAACGCAAGACACTTTCCTTAAAGTCAATGTGGTGAATCTGGACGAGCAACGGGCCGTGATGGAATTGCAGCGCGCCGCAGCCGCCTTCGGACTTGTCGGCGGAAAGTAAATTAGAAGGGGCATCCTCAATCCCTGACAAACGCCGTTTGGGGCTGAGAAGCTACGGACGACGTTCTGCCGCTTATCTCGGTTGGCACATTGACCACCACGTCCTCTGCATTCTGAGGAGGACGGCTTGTCTAAGAACGTCTCGTCATCGAGCAAAAGCATTCCTCGTCACCCGAAAGCTAGAAACGGCCCCCTCAGACGCTCCCCAGCCAGGCTCAGCCAAGCCCCAAACGGGGTCCTACGATTGCAACAACAAATCGGGCACACTAAGTGCCGAATTGCACTCTGGCATCGGTACTTCCTCCGCTGTGAGGTGAGGTGTACGCTGCGGTTGCCCTACAACACGCACCCACGGCGGCTGGCCCTCCCGTGGAAGTACCGTCACTGCCGATTCCCGGCACTTTTTCAGGGAGGCTCCATGCAGCAGCGCTGGACCATCGACGAACTCATCGACACCTGGACGCTGCTGCCCACCGAGACCGACCTGCTGCGGAACAAGACCGGCCCCACCCGCTTGGGCTTCGCCGTCATGCTCAAGGCCTTCCAGCACGAGGGCCGTTTCCCCTACAACACCCATGAGGTGCCCGAAGCCGTCGTCGAGTACGTCGCCCGGCAGGTCGGCGTGGCGACCGACGAGTACCGGGACTTCAACTGGCGCAGCCGCAACAGCAGCTACCAGCGTCAGGACATCCGGGCGTTCTGTGGGTTCCGCGAGTTCACCACCGAGGATGCGGGCACGCTGACGGACTGGCTGAGCCAGTCCGTTGTTCCGCACGAGACCCGCTCCGGGGCTGTGACCGAAGCTGCTCTGCGCTGGCTCCGCGAAAACGGGATCGAGCCCCCCAGCCCCGGGCGGCTCCAGCGGTTCGTGGACGCGGCGGAACGGCACTATGACCTGCGCCTGTGCCAGACCATCCACAACCGCTTGAGTACCGAACACCGGGCAGGGCTGGAGGCGCTGCTGAGGCCGACGGCGCTGGAGGAAGACCAGCCGGAAGACCACGAGGGCCAAGGCCCTCGTAGTTCAGCCCTGCAAAACCTGCGGACCAACTCGGAGAAACGCGGCGTGGAGAGCGTGGAAGAGCAGATCGAGAAGCTCCGCCTGCTCCGTCGGTTGCAGCTCCCCCAGGCCCTCTTCGCGGACGTGGCCCCCCACGTCCTGACCCGTTACCGCGAGCGGGCCTCCAATGAGTCCCCCAGCCACTTTCGTGCCCAGACCCCGTCCGTGCGTCTCACGCTGCTCGCGGCCTTCTGCGTCGCCCGCATGACAGAACTGACCGACGCCCTGGTCACGCATCTGGTGGACATGGTCCACCACATCAACGTTAAGGCCGAGCGGCGGGTGGAGCGGAACTTCGTGGCCGAGTTCCGGCGGGTCCACAACAAGGACCGCATTCTGGAGCGGTTGCTGGAGGCCGCACTGGGCAATCCCGACGGCACAGTGCGCGAGGTGCTGTTCCCCGTCGTGGACGAGCAGACCCTGCGTGATCTGTTACGCGAGTACAAGGAGAAGGGAGGCTTCCGGCAGCAGGTCCACACCATCGTGCGCGGCACCTACCGCAGCCACTACCGCCGGATGATCCCCTGGCTGCTCACCGAGCTGTCGTTCCGGTCCAACAATCACCGGCATCAGCCGGTGATTGACGCCCTGGGCCTGCTGGGGCGATATGTGGACAGCAACGCGAGAATCTATCCGTACGAGGAACACATCCCGGTCGGTGGCGTGATCGACCGGAACATCCGTGACCTGATTCTCGAACGGGGGCCGGATGGTGGAATGCGGGTCAACCGCGTGAATTACGAGCTGTGCGTCCTGTCCGCGCTGCGGGACGCTTTGCGGTCCCGCGAAATCTGGGTGATCGGGGCCGACAAGTACCGCGACCCCGACAAGGACCTGCCCCAGGACTTCGAAGCCAGGAAAGAAAGCTACTTCCAGGCGCTCAGACAGCCGCAGGAGGTGGATACCTTCGTGCAGGGTCTGGAGCAGCAGCTCAAGGACGCCCTGGTGATGCTGCACGACGGCCTGCCGAAGAATCCCGGCGTGCGGGTGGTCGCGCGGGACGGGGGCCGCTTCGTGGTCACGCCCCTGACCCGGCAGCCGGACCCGCCCTTCTACGACACGGTGAAGGGTGAGGTGGGGCGGCAGTTCTGGAACACCCAGTTGCTCGATGTCCTGGTCGAGGTGGACCGGCGTGCGGGGATTACCCCGCACTTCAAGAGCTTCATGACGCGCGAGAACATGCCCCGTGACCAGCTCCAGCAGCGCTTGCTGCTGTGCCTGTACGGCCTGGGGACGAACACAGGACTGAAGCGGGTGGCCGCCGGGCAGGACGGGGTCGGGTACTCGGACCTGAAGTACGTCCGGCGGCACTACATCCACCGTGACGCGCTGCGGGCGGCGAACGCCGCAGTCGTGAACGCCACGCTGGCCGCGCGCCGCCCGGACATCTGGGGCGAGGGGACCACCAGTTGCGCCAGTGATGCCAAGAAATACGCCGCCTGGGACGGGAACCTGCGGACGCAGCGGTCCATCCGGTACGGCGGGGATGGGGTGATGATCTACTGGCACGTCGAGAGACGTGCCAGTTGCATCTACTCCAGCATGAAGTCCTGCTCCTCTTCAGAAGTGGCGGCCATGATCGAGGGGGTCCTGCGCCACTGCACCTCGCTGTCTGTCGAGAAGAACTATGTAGACACCCACGGGCAGAGCGAGCCGGGCTTCGCCTTCACCCACCTGCTGGGGTTCAAACTGATGCCCCGTCTGGCGGACATCGCCCATCAGCGGCTGTACCTGCCGAATATGGCGTTCGCGGCTCAGGTGCCGAACTTGGCCGCTGTGCAGGCACAGCGGTCGATCCGCTGGGACCTCATCCGGCAGCAGTACGAGCCGATGGTCAAGTACGCGACGGCACTGCGTCTGGGGCTGGCCGACCCCGAGGCCATCCTGCAACGCTTCACCCGGGCCAACGCCCAGCACCCGACCTACGCAGCCCTGTGCGAACTGGGGAAGGTGCTGCGGACCATCTTCGTCTGCGAGTACCTGCACCGGGAGGAGGTGCGCCGGGAGATTCACGAGGGGCTGAACGTCATTGAAACTTGGAATGGCACGACCAACTTCATCTTCTTCGGCAAGGGCGGGGAGATCAGCACCAACAACCTCGAAGCGCAGGAAATCTCCATGCTGGCGCTGCAACTGCTGCAAAACAGCCTGGTGTACGTCAACACCCTGATGATCCAGCGAGTGCTGGGCAGCGAGACGTGGCGGCAGCGGATGACCGCCGAGGACTGGCGTGCCCTGTCGCCCCTGATGCACCACCACATCAACCCATACGGGGAGTTCAAACTGGACCTGACTCGCAGGCTCAAGCTGGAGGTCGAGGTGGACGCATGACACAGACGCGGCGCACCGGGGCGAAGAAGAAAGCGCGTGAACTGGCGAAACTGCTGCGGGCTGAGCGGCCAGACTACGCCTACCTCAAGGAGGTGTTCCGTCACCTGCGGACCGAACTGGAAGTGGAGGTGCCGGGACCATCGCGCCGCCTGCCGTGGGTGCCGACCGAGCAGCAGGTGCGGGCGTTCTACGAGGCGGTGTGGCGCACGCGCCGCACCGCTGACCTCGTGCTGATCAAGACCTTCCTGTACACCGGTGTACGCGTGTCCGAACTGGTGATGATGCGCCTCGCGGACGTGGACCTGGACGCCTGCCAGATCCGGGTAAACCTGGGGAAGGGGAGCAAGGACCGGGTGGTGCCGTTCCCAGCACCCTTCAAGGAGACGCTGGCGCTTCATATCGGCCAGAGACGACAACAGGGAGGAATCTACCTGTTCGAGTCCTCGTGGAAGCGCCGGTACAGCGACCGGGGCGTGCGGCGAATGTTTGAGCGCTACACGGCTCTGGCGAACATTGATCGCAGCCTGTCGCCGCACAAGCTGCGGCACTTCCTGCTGACCTGGCTCAAGAAACAGGGCCTCGACGACGCGCTGATTCAGCCGTACAGCGGCCATGCTTCCCGGCAGTCGTTAGAAATCTACTCGCGGCTGGCGCTGGGCGAGGCCCAGCGCGAGTACGACCGGGTGATCGGGCGCTTCCCGGTGTAGCTCGGGAAAGCCTTCACTTTGCGCTTGGTAGCAGCTTCCTTAAACCACCCCCTACATCTGAGTGATGGCACTGCGTTTGTGGCGCAGGAACTTCTGCGCCTGATCCAGCAGCACCCCTGCATCCAGCAGAATCGTCGCCACGCTGGCAGGAAGGCGGTGCGGCATCACCATCTTCTTGCACTGGAATCAAAGTTATGCTATGCGTTATTATGTATTCGACTAGTTACCTTTTTCAATAGCTTCTAGAATCTGAAGCAAGAGTTCAAGTTTGTTATCAAGTTGTTCACTTGCAGTCATCAGTTCATTTTGAATGTTGGAATTTATATAATGTGAAAAATCTTCGCTCCCAATCCTTTCACACCAATAGGTAATAAAGAAAGAAGCAGTAGTATGATATAAATCATGTTTGGCACCACGCAAGCTTCTTTTTAGGAAAGTGGCGTGGCTGCGGTGGAGCCGGGCGGCCTCCCGTATAGAGAAGTCTCTTCGTAAGGTTGCTAGCAGTTGCCATATTGTCGCAACTGAGTTCTGTTCTGCATGGGTGGCTCGGTTAGCCCGCTCAATGACGATAGATCTCGGTACAAGATCGGAGCCCATCATAGCGAAGGCATCGGCAAACTCTTCCCAGATCTGCGGAAACACAGCATTGACCTGAGTTTGGCGGCACAACTCGGCACACTCTCTGGCCATGACAACGCCCTGCTCGGGACGGCGAATGATCCAGTCGGCAACCTGGAACGCAATTGGAATCACGCCAGACACAATGGCTATGTTCTCCACTTCCTCCCTCCGCGCGCCTGGTCTCGACCCGAGCAGTTGGTGAAGGTCCGCCTCCGTGACTTCGAGGGGACCTTGTGGTGCGTACATGCCGCCGACCATGGCAGCCGCCCCACGCAGGGCCGCGTCGAGCGCCTCGCCGTACTTCTGTTCCCGCAGTGATCCCGCCACGGCGTGACTGGACAGCGAGGCCAGGCTCGCCAGCGTGATGTTGGGCCGCGCAAGACCCCGCTGTGCCCACCACGCCGCCTCATCGGCCAAACCGAGCAGGTCAGCGAAGTCAGCCATAACTGCGTCTTCGTGGGCGCCGTTGACCGGGTTGTAGCGGGCGGCGATATGCGGGTGGATGGCACCGAAGATGTGGCGGTACGCCTCGCCGTGGCCCGCCTCAATACTGCGCTTGACTCTGGTCTCGTTCTCCCGTAGGTCCAGGACGCACCTCGACACCAGATGCAGCAGCTTCACGTACGTTTCTCGCCAGCCCTGCAATTCATCTGACTCACGCCTCAGTGTCAGAAGGGCCTCGCGACAGGCCGAATAGGCATCTACGTGCCGGTCCACTGCCCAGGCGGCAACGGCGGCGTCACCACATGCCCGTGCAAACAGCGTGGTGTCCACATCCTCCCGGCCCCGCGCGAACCCTACCGCGGCCGTCGCTATCCGGCACGCCTCATGTGGATCGGCCCTTCCCTCACAGGCGCTGAGCATCATGGCCGCCCGCACCCGGACGTCGCCGCACTGCACTGCCGGTTCCGCAACCGCATGAGCCAACCACGGCTTCGCGCCCTCGTACTGTCTCTGGTAGAAGAACTGCCGACCTGCGGCCTCATACAGGATGACGCGGTCCTCTGGAGACCGTGAGAGACGCAGAGCCTCCTCGACAGTTTGCAGAGCGGCATTCAGGTCGTGAAGATGTTCGCCCTGCACGATGACCTGCGCTTCGACGGACCAGGCCCAAATTACGGGGAGACTGCTCTCCCGGGCCGCCGCTGAAAAGGTTCTGATGTCGTCCAGGGCACGCCGCCAGTCCTGCTGCTCTGCGGGGCGCTCGAACTCCTCCATGAAGCGCCGTTCGGCGACTTGGCGTAACGCTTCCCAGCCCAGCGATGTATCTAACGGGTACACGCCCTGGTTATGGGTGTGCTCAGCAACTTCCAACCAGGCTAGGGCGTTGTCCAGGGTGTGCAGGCGCGGTGTCAGCAGCACGATCAAATTGTTCAGGAATCCCGGCTCGGGCAACGCGACAGGCTCGCCGTGCATTCCCTCCAGGGAGGTCACGCCGGTGATCTTGGTAAGGACGGCGCACGCGAGGCGAAAATCAAGCCGAGCCAGAGTGGACTCACGGTCAGCGAACGCGGAAAGCAAGGCCCACGCATCCGATGACTGGGCTTGGCCCACCAGGGACCGCAGTTCCTCAAGCAGAAAAGAGGCGTCTTCTGTCTGGCTGCCGAACACCTGGAGTTGCAGCGCGCGAATGGCAAAGCGAAGAGCAACACTCATTCCTGCTGGGAGAGTGAGCCCCATCCAGAGGCGGGTGATGAGGGTAGCCTCGGCGAGCACACCCTGGGCCTTGAGTTGCATGACCGCCCAGAACCACAGGGCACCGGCGCGGTTCGGCTCCTCGGCACCCAGCAGGTGTACGAGAACGCGGGATACGTCGTATTGATCCAATGTCTGCTGCGCGAGGGTGTCGTTGGCGAGCGCCAGATGTGTCCCACGCTGGACATCAGCAGTCAGGTCAGCCCCAAGGTGTGTGAGGAGTGGTGACAGGGCATAGGCGCCTTGCGCGCGCTGCTGCACCCATAACCCCAGGAGTGAAGTCAACTTTTCCCGAGGATGGCTGATTTCAGGCTGGACGTTTGCTACGACTTGGGCGTGCCGGAATTGGAAGGTGGTGGGCGCAAGGGTCAGGCGGTACAGCAGTTCGCGCCCACTGCTGTCAGCGACCGTCTCCAGCAGCCGTTCAACTGTCTCCTGCTGCACTTCCTGACCGTAGGACCGCCGCAGCAGGGCCTCCAGGGCCTCATTGGTCAGATTCCACCCGTGCTGGGCCAGCAGGCGTGCGGCGGCTGTCACAAGGGCTGCATGCCCCTCGGTGAGCGCGTGGATAAATCGAGCCACCTGCGACTCCCCGGACATACCGTGAGTCAGCAGCACCTCCTGCACCTCCCTCTCGTCCAGCAGTGGCGCGGCCACGTTGACGGCACCCGCCGGTCCTTCGGTCAGAGTGGCGGGTAAGGGATGATGGCTGGTTGATACCAGCCGCACTCCTTGTTCGGAGGCCTGCTGCATGAGCAGACGCAACCGCCGACCTAGGTCATTTGAGCGAATTCTGGGGAGATCGTCCAGAACCAGGACCGTTCCCCGGCCGAGGCTGCACATGGCCTGTTTGATGGCGTCTGACCCCGGTACCGTACCAGCCAACGAGGCCGTAACGGCGTCAAAACGCATGGTCGTGGCCGTCTCATTCAAACCACGGAAGTCAATCCATGCACTGACCTGTCCTAGGGCGGCGGCAACCAGCAGCGCGAGTTCAGTTTTGCCGACTCCGATGACGCCATGGAGAGCGAACCAAGGAGCGTCCCCCACCGCGCGCAAGACGTATTCCACCGAGCCTTGACGCAGGGACCGACGAGGCAGTGTCGGAGGTGGACTGAGGTCGGGCAGCGTATAGGCTACATATGTTGCCGAGACGTTCACGCCCGCTTCAATGGCAATGACTCCAATCTGCGCCTGTAATTTGGTCATAGCCAGGGCTTGTCGCGCAGCGAGTTCCCGTAATTCGTGAACTGCGGTCTCAATAGACCGCACACGCTCGAACAGCCGCTCATCTTCCTCCGTCCATGTCTCGCTTTCTAGGACGGCGGATAGATCTTGGGAGTGCAGGCGCTTGTCGCCTCTTTCAGACAAGAGCCGGAGCACATGCACGAACAACTTGGCGTACTGCCTGGCGGCCTCTGCCAATGAACGGACCCTGCCACTACTGTAAAGCGTCACCTGCACGAGGTCCTGGAGGGCCGGAGATTCAGGGGCGCCACAACTCCATTCAAATCTCGCAAGCATCTCACGAATCTCTTGATCACTCGCCTCAGACCAGAAGGCCTTAAACACCTTCCAGGCTGCTTCGGAAACCTTTGCCGGTTGGTTCACCCGTGTGAAAAAGGCGCGCAGGGTCTGGCGCTCCTGGGCTGCGGCCTCCTGTTGCCCCGCACGCCACAACTCGAGACCTGGCCTCCGCTCAGGGGAGAGCGCCGGACGCTCAATACCAATGTCCGCCGTTGAAGTGAAGCGGAAGAGGAGCAAGTGGCCCGGGTTGGCGGACCGGTGATGTATGTAATTGGCGATGGCTGTTAGGACATCCCCGTTTCGCAGGGTGACGTTGTCGTCTAGGCGTTTCACCTGCTCAAGCAGCCTTTGTTCGCCGACAACCGCCTGAGCAATGTGGTCGATGTCCTCCCCACACTCCAGCACAAGTTCGCTTCCTGGCGGCAGAGTCACCCAGCGCACTAGCGTGGTATCCACTTGGTATGCGAACCCCCGAAAGACGAACCAGGCGTCTTGCGGGCGGGCAGGCTGGAACTGGGGCATCAGTCGGCATCTATTCTAGCGACATGCACTTATCGATCGCGGCGTAGATTTGCATCTATAAGCTGATGTGGTAGCCGGATGTAACGAATACGCTGCCACGCCCCCCGGAGCTTCTCCCTCAGTGCCGAGACGGAGCAAGCACAGAAGTTTCCCAGAACATTGCGCTTTACGTATGCCCACACCAGCTCAATAGAACTCAGGAGTTGCACCTCGCATAGCGCAGTGAATAGCCGTGCTGGCGGAGAAATTCCGAGTTTCTGCTGAACGTCAGGAGCAGGCGGTTCAAATGAACGTCTGGCATGACCGTCATCAGTGCCAGAGC
>NZ_WBSL01000026.1 GCF_009377345.1 Deinococcus terrestris
CAAATTTCGTGACTGGTACAACCAGGTCCGGCTTCACTCAGCTCTGGGGTACGCCTGCCCCTGGGCTAAGCTGCTGGAAGCGGCGAAGTCTCGCAACGCTGCTTGAAGGATTTCCTGGAGCAGTACCAGGACATCCGCAAGGCGGCCTGGGCGGTCAGCGGCACGGAGGAAGGCGTGCATTACTTCATGACCCACCGTCATGCCGTGTTCGGGGACAGGACCGTGGCCGAAGCGGTGGAAGCCGGTCAAGCACGGATCGTTCTGGGGGCCTTGCTCAACGCCGCAGGCATTTGATCCATAGGATGGACACGATCTGCCAGATCTCCGGTGACCGATTGACCCTCCACCTGCCCGCCGACATGCGCGAGGCTCTTGGACTCCAGAACGGCTCCCCTGTCACCGTCCACCTCGTCCGTGGATCCCTCGTGATCCGGACTCAGACACTGACCGGGCGCACCTTGAACGAACGGCCAGCAGACATGGCCCCCGAGGCTCCCGGTGGCGACCTCGGCCGGAACCGGGATGCGGAAGAAGAGATGCCCTCTCCTTCCGACAACGCCCTCTTGGTTCAGATCATGGGGCTGGGCCGGACACAGCTTCAGGCTGTGGTACATCAGAGGGCAGGCGCTCTACCGACGATCAGCCACCAGCAGATCGCCACAAACCTCGCGGCCCTGCTCGAAGTGCCTGTCCCCGACGTGCTTCCGGCCCTAGGGCTGCGCGAGCTCGATTCGGCACAGGTGGCCCTTCCCCCTCAACTGCTGCTCGACCGGGTCGCCCATGTTCTCGACCTCTTCGCCACGATCCGGGCGGTTCTCGGACACGAGCATGCCGCCCACTGGTTCAGCCAACCCAACCGTCATCTGGGTGACCTGAGGCCGCTGGAACTGTGCCGCACTCCGGAGGGACAAGCCCGCCTGCGGGACCATCTGGACGGCTTTCTGTCTGGCAACGTGCTCTGAGCAAGTCCCGGGAGCCCTGGCCCTCACAGTTCTTGAGCGCCTCTTGGAGCAGGCGGATCTGCTCCAGATTGGCCGCATCGTGACGGGTGTAGTCCGGCATCACCGTAGAGTGACAGGGAACCGCTCGCGTTGCAGCCCAACTTCGGCAACCACATACACAGGGTACCCCCTGGTGTGATTTTTAACCCTACTAGCCATATCAAACTTAACGTTGAAAAACACGTCGACTTTTTCGGTTTACCCATGGCCGTCGGCCTGCGCTTGAGAGGGGATATGGAGTACCAATGACCAGCTAAGGGACGCAGCGCTACTCAGGTAAGCCGTCCTTTAATGCCATGATCAACGTTGCTTTCAATGTTACAATTGACACCAATGATCTACGTCGTGGGTGGCATTAAAGGCGGCAGCGGAAAGACCACAGTGGCGACCAACCTCGCCGTGGCCCTGGCTCTGGAGGGGAGGGACGTTCTTCTGGTGGACGCGGATGACCAGGAGACGGCCACGGATTTCTCGGCCTGGCGAAATGAGCGGACAGAGGGGCGAACTGGCTACACCTCTGTGCAGCTCACCGGTCAGGCGGCCCGTGAGGAGTTGCGCCGCCTCGCGAGCAAGTTCGAGGATGTCGTCATCGATACCGGCGGTCGCGACACCACCAGCCAGCGCGCAGCCCTAACGGTGGCCGACCTCTACCTCGTGCCCTTCAACCCCCGCAGCTTCGACGTGTGGACCCTAGAGAAGGTGACCCGCCTGATCCAGGAGATCCAGACAGTCAATCCCGACCTCCGCTCGTACGCTTTCCTCAACCGGGCCGATCCCAGGGGCAGTGACAACGACGAGGCTGCTGACGCCCTGCGCGACACTGAGGTGCTGCAGTTCCTCGACGCCCCTCTCGGCAACCGCAAGGCCTATGCGAATGCGGCGGCCCAGGGTCTTGGGGTACTGGAGTTGCATCCGGAAGACCGCAAGGCATCGACGGAGTTTCGGGGGCTCTATCAGCAGATCACTGGCCAGGTGCCCAGCACCACCGGTGGAAAGGAGGTCTAGGATGCCGGTCACCCGTGCTCCCCGGCGTCCAGCCAGGCCTGCCGAGACCTCAGCTGTGGACGAGGCCCAGGTACAGGAAGTCATCCGCCGCGGCGGATCGGTTGCGGCGGACCTGCATCCATCTGCTCTCCCCGAAGAGGAGGAACTGGACGCTTTGAAGAATGTCCAGTTGCGCCTCTACGAGAGTCAGATTCAGGAGATCGATGTCATCCGCAAGAAGCAGGCCCGGGGAAGAAGGCCTCTCTCCCGGCACGCGTGGCTCCTGCAAGCCATTGAGGAAAAGTTGGATCGGGAACGTCAGACATAGTACCATTAATAACGTTGTTTATAGTATTAAGTCAAAGGTTGGGAGTAAGGTTATTACTTACCTTACTCCCAACGTTGTTAACGTCTAAACTCTTGCCCTCAATGGCTAAAGAAGCGGCAGCAATGCCGCCGCCAGTCCTGGCAGGCCAGCGCGCGCCAGGCCATCTGCGAACTCGTCCGGGGTGAGCTGGGGGTTATTCAAGGCACGGAGGATGCCCCGAGCCGCAGCAACCACCTCTCCTGGCTGCACCTGAAGGCACCGAATCAGGAAGCGATCTGGGTGACAGACAATCAATGGCGCCGGGACGAGGGCAGCCGGAAAATCCTCCTCATTGAAGGTCAGGAGTACCTCAGCTCCACAGGCAAGGGCCGCCGCCAGCACATGTCGGTCGTCGGGGTCTGGCAGAGCCCCGACCGACGGGTCATCTCCGGCCTCGACCTGCCCTTCAGGGATGGCACGGCGCATCAGGGCGCATGTCCGCTCTATTCGGGTCCGCGAGAGGTCGGGGCGGTGCTCCAGCAGGTTGCCCACCCATTCCTGCTCGATGCGGGTCGTCCAACGGGGGCGTAAGGCCCCGGAGACTCCCAGGCGAACCAGCAGGTCACGCAGAAGGCTGCCGTACAGCACGTTGGCATCACACAGGACCACCGTGCCCCGACCAGCCGGAATCAATACAACCCCATGTCCTGGGCCTCCCGGGTCAGCTCGTCAGCCGCAGCCTGGCGCTCTTCGAGATCCTGCTGTTGGTAATCCAGCAGATCGCCGAGACGGATGCGCCGATGTTTCCCTACCCGGCGATAGGGGAGACGGCCCGCCTCCAGTACCTTTTCGATCAGGAATGGTCGGCTGACCCCCAGCAGGTCAGCTGCTTCCTGGGTCGTGAGTTCTCGCCCGGCGGGCAGGATGGCCAGAGCCTCCCCCTGGGCCAAGCGGCCGAGCACCTCGCTCAGCAGATGCGCCAGGGTCGGAGGGAGTGTGACCATCTGCTGTTCCCCCTGCAGACTGGGGCGCAGAGTGTCGAGAATTTGAGCTGCCTCCCGAGCGATGGCCTGCTCGTGCGGGTCAGCGACGTGACGGATGGGGAGAGACATGGCAACCTCCGCCGGTAGTATTCGCAATATTCGCAATCAGTATTGGTGCCTGGCCTACCGTGATGGTCATACAGCTATATCCAACGTTATAGTTAATCCCAGAATTGATATCGTTTCTAATCTTATTCCTCAAGCGGCTGCCTATAGGTACGAAACGAGGAGAGCTGATGAAGAAGCGGAAACCCTACGCCAAGGTCAAGTGCAAAAGATCTGGGAAGAGGGTGCTGCTGCATCGGCAACTGGTGGAAGAGCACCTGGGCCGTCCCCTGCTGCCGGGCGAGATCGTTCACCACCGGGACGGCAACAGCACCAACAATGCCCTTGAAAACCTCATCGTTCTGCCGAGCCAGCGTTATCACGCTCACATCGAGTACCATCTGCGCCGCGAGAAGCTCGGCATGCCCAGTCTGTTTCCGGAGCTCTTGCAAGGCGTGAAGCTGGAAGCCCACGGCACACTCTTCGGGAACGTTTGCGCACTGCCCGTCAAGGAGCCGCCACCCGTGCGCCGCCCTCGGTCCCGTCGCTAAGACTTCACTCCCTGAAAAGAAGCGTCTCCCGGATGTGGCCTTGGAGAACAGGTCGGTGGACGGGGCCTCACGATGCCCCCTGCTCTCGCGGCACGGCCGCTGCCCGCTCGTGCAGCCCGCAGGTACCGCCTCCACCGTCCGGGGAGCAGAATGCGTACAGCGCGACCGGCTCCTGGGTGCCAGGGCGCAGGCCCAGGGCCTCCAGCTCGGCGGCCGTGGCGAGGTGCGGCGGGTAACCGTCCCGATAGGTCGGGATGCGGGGCGTGCGGCGGTTCACGTGCCCCCCACGAACTCGTATTTCAGCATCAGGTCCAACGGAGTCAGTTGCCGGTTATCACTGAGCTTGAACTGGAGTCCTGGACCGTTACGCTTCTGGACCTGCACACTCCCGACGATCTGTACCTCGTTCCCCGAAGCCTTGCAGCGCCACCGTGCGCCCACCGCGTGGCGGTCTTCCCCCTCGATCTGGCGCGGAACTAGGGCATCGCTCGCCCGCAGGCTCGTCAGTTGCCCTGCCACCGCCCGGTCCACCGTCACACGCTCACCAGAGTCCAGATCCACCACGTAGCCGTTGGCACGGTTACTCAGGACAATCCCCAAGGCCCCGCCGACCGTGCAGCGCTGGCCCACGCTCAGATTGGGATCCAGGTGGCTCAGGTCCACTGGCCCGATAACCTTCGTTTCCTCCTGCGGCCTGCCCTTGTCCGTCGGCACAGCCCCCTTCAGCTTGACGGCCCCGATTAGACGGTCCAGCCCGCGGGCGAAGAGCGTATGCATGTTGTCCCTGTTGCGCTCGGCCTCTGCCTGTGCGATCGCGGTGACCTGCCGAACCTCGTCCTCGGTCAGGAGAGTCCAGTGCGTGCTGCGGAGAATCTGCCCGGTTCGGGTCCGCTCGCCAATCCACTCCGGAAGCGAGTTGCCCAGCACCTCTCGCATGGCCTTGTACATCGGGCTCTCAGGACCGGCAGGAACCCGGCTCGACAGCTCCGCCTCGGGAATCGGGGCCAAGTCGTCCACGCTGGGGCTGGAAGCGGCCTCTCCGTCGCCGGACGGGGCCTCCGCACCCGCCTCCGGGAGTGCCGCACCATCGCCCGGAACATTTTCAGTACTCGTGGCTTGATCAATCTGGCGTTCGAACAACTCCCGAATCTTGTCCAACGAGAGGGCGGGGCGTTCATCCGCCGCGTCAGCGGCGCCGCCGACAGGCGGTTCGAGCACAGCCACGCCCGGGACGGTTGCAGGCGAGGTGATCAGGGTCCCCGGCGTAGTCGTGAAGGGCGTGTCTTCAGCCGTTAGGCGCGCAGCGCCTTCTGAGGAGGAGGGCGGAGGCGGGGTGGGTCCGGCTTCCGGCGCAGTGGTTGGCTGCGCCTCCTGCGCGTGCGCGTCACCAGTCACGTCTTGTGCTCCTCCTCGGAATTCTCGTGAAGAAGAAATCTCTGGGGAACTCTCGTTATATGTATCCCTAAATTCTGTGCCCGGGTCCTCTAAATTTAGGGAGGTTAACCCCCCAGAATTTAGGGAGGTTCCCAGATCCTCCCCGCCGGGTTCCTGGGCCTGGTCATCGGCGAGGTCCAGCTCCTCCCCCTCGTCGTCCACGCCGGCATCGGCCGACGCGAACACCGCTTCGACCACCGGGGTCGTGCGGGCCTCGGGGTCCCCTGCCTTGACGTGGCGGCCCCGCTTGGCCCCCTTGGCCTTCACGACGGGACCCACGTTGGGTCCGGCCAGGGTGGCGGCGATGGCTTCCGGGATCAGCTCGATGTACACGATGTTGTGCAGCAGCTTGCCCTTGACGCGCTCGGTGCGGTACTCGATCTTCAGCAGCCCCTTCTTCTGGGCGCGGTTGCAGGCATCAGACACCTCGCGGTCGCTCATGCCGAAGACCGCGCCCCGGCGCTCGTAGTTGTACTGGAGCTTGTCGCGGGCGAACTTACGCTCGTACCCCACGAAGATTCCACCTTCCTCCTCGTTGCGGACCTCACGCGGGCGATACCAGTACACGATGTCGCTGACGATGGTGATCATGTTTCGGTCGGGTCGGTTGGCGTCAGTGCGGAACTCCGAGCGCTGGTACCAGACGTGGGGGATGGTGTTGCCGGTGATGCTCAGCCGTCCGATGGCCTCGACGACCGGGGTGATCGGCTTCTTGATGCTGCTCACGACTGCACTCCCTGCGCGTCCCTGGGTGCGGCGCACCCTCCCAGTCCGTTGACCGGGCATGCCCAAGCGCGTATCCTGGGCACAGGCCGATGCCTGTGCGTCTGCTAACGCACAAACACAATCGAGTTGTTTCTGACGGACACCCTCTGCGATAAACGGCCTGCCAGCCGCGCGGGGGGTGAACCCGTTTCTGAGGTGCTCGTTCAGACCCGGGGTGCTTGGCAGCATACCGCGATCCGTAACCGACTGCACGTTGGTGGTAAGGCAAATGCTGGTCATAGCTCCACCCTGCGACCAGGCCGGGTTGGTCGCGGTAGGGGGGGTGCTGGGGGGGATGTCGGCCATACCTCCACGGTGCGGCCAGACCGGGTTGGACGCGGGCCTAAAGCCAAGAGAGGCGCAAGTCCCCGCTTGATCAAAGCCGTCGAGGACAGCATTGGTGCGGGTTGGATGGTGAATGGAGGTCGCCTCCCCTGGGGACCCATCGCCACCGCGCAGTGCAGGCTTGTAGGGGGTGAGGAACGCCGGGACAGGGAGGTCGGCGACTACACCTCGGCCTTGGAGGCAGGGCTGGCTGGACAGCGGGTTGAGAGTCTTTGGAAATCGCACCTCCTCACGATGTGCCCAGGGCGGGTTGGACGCTGGGCTGCGGGCGAAAAGGGCGCAAAGCAGGGCGTAGGAAAATGCCGTCTGCACCGATGTCGGGGCGGGTTGGACGCTGATCAGACTTGACCAAGGCTGAGGCAGCGGCGGGAGCCCGCCTGACCGTGTCCAAGCACCGCAATTCCACGGGGGACAAGCGTGTTGGCTTGCAAGTACCCCCGACGGGGGGGTTGCAATTCGGCCCGGTCATTCGGGCAATTTTCGGCCTTCCCACTCCGTTTCGAGCCAAAAAAAGACCCCCAAGACCTAAGTCGAGGGGGACACACCAGCAGTAGGTGTGCTGGCTCTAGCAGTAAGAGCCGGTCTTACAGAGCGTCACATCGCTGCGACGGTCCATCGGTCCTCACAGGGTGAGGGGCAGCTCGGGGCTGCGGTGGTTATGAGGGGGCTTGCCTGACCAGAGGTCTTACAAGCGTGGACGTTGACCGGAGTCGCAGTCCATCTCAATGAGAGTCGGAACAGAGGTTCCGATGTCCTGTCGCGTCAACGTGCTACGACGGGACTGGTGTAGGAGTGGACAACGTTGAGTTGTCCGGAGGTCTTGCCCTGACCATGACCGAATGTGCTGATCTGGGCAGTACGGCAAGCCTAGTGGAGCGGGTCTGGTGGGATCACCTCGCCTACTCCCTCTGGAATCTGATTGAGGACCGCCGAAGCCGTCTGCGCAGTCCGCACCGTGCCTCTCAAGGATTGAGGGCACTTTGAACTCTTGGTGATGCTTGGAATTTTGACCACGGTTTCTCTGGACGTCATGCCAGGTACGCCGCTGACGTCTCGGGGGCCAACCCTCCACGTCCTGGTGCTCGGCAATCCCTGCCGTAATCCTCGCCGGACTTCCACACAGGTGTTCACAGAACACCCTTTCCCGATGGCAGCTTTCGGCCTGATCAGCTTGTGCCAACCAGTACCCGTCCTTGGGAGCACGGCACGTTGCCGCCCGCCTCGCCTCGAATCGCTTGAACCTACTTGCCGCCGCTCCCAGTCTGCGCCGCGCTGGCTCCCGAGTGGAGCATCAGGTTGATGTTCTGCAGACCTTCCCACGTTCTCCGAACCTTCTGCCGCAGATGTCTCTCTGCATGGCTGTGGCCCGCTGGGCAAGGCGCCGTGTCTCGCTGTGCAGTCAGCTCTTTCGGAGCCTTTAGCCGGGTAGATGTTCCGAAACCCCGGTTTACCCACACGACCCTTGTTTAGACTCTCGTCCATCCGCCAGTCACCTGGCAGCCCCCAGCACCTACTCCACGTGCCCGAAGGCAGCACCCCACACCCCCAGTGCTTGGAGGCGTTACAGGCTTGAGCTATCCGCCGATCTCCGCTTTCACGGAGTACCGCCCCGTCTCGCGCGCGCAGGCCATCGCCCTGCATCACGTCGCCGCAGCTCATGGCCTCACGGTCCATGCTGACGCCCACCTGTGGGGAAGAGGTTCGACCCTTCCGAGCCGCCCCCCCTTGTGCTTTCCAGTTCGTCAGGGTGTTCCGTGTCACCACGCACCCGTTCCCGTGTCGCCCAACTTCCTTGCGCGTCGCGAATCCAGCAGGTGTGGATCACGTAGAGCCAGGGAATTTCACCCCAGCGCCCGCGTTGCAGCCGCACCAGCGAGGATTTCCCCCAGCATGCAGCTACGTCAGGTAGGAGTAGTGGCGATCTACCCCCTTGGTTGTCCGGCGAGGACAGCACCATGGGAAGAGCGTACCGACTGAATGCCCCCGGATTGGAACATCCATATATGTGCTCACATCGCGTCGTCCTGACGCACCCCACCGAAGCCCCGATCTTAATCAAAACTTAATCCAGCCGCGCCGCCCTTGCCTGACCACCCCAGCGTCCAACCCGGTCTGCCCGCACCATCGAGCTATGGATCTGCTCTATCACCGGACGGTTACCAGCGGCTTGCAGGCCACCCTTCACCTCGCGCGGGCGTCACCCATCGTGGCGGTCATCCAGGCACCCATCGCCAAGGCCGAGGCGATTGCCCAGCGGCAGATTGACCGGTACCCCACAATCACCGCCAGCCACACCCTGCGCTCGAGTCTGCGGCGCGCCAAGTACCCGGTCGTGCAAATGGTGATCCTCCCGCCGACGGGTGAGCACATCACGCTCGTGCTGATGAGCAACGCCGAGCCGTCGGGCTCCCGCGAGGATTGGTTCAACGGTTTGGACCCGGCCGCCCCATTCACCTGGCGCAACTACGAGCTCACACGGCAGGAGGGCCAGCGCCTCACCTGGCGCCTCAACAACCAGGCACGGGCTTACTACCGCAAGCACATCGCGAGGGCAGTCACGGGACGTGGCGGTCGGCAGTTACATGCCAACAAGGCCGGAAAGATCACCGGCAAGGTCGTGGCCCGGCGGCAGCACCCTCCCCTGGTTGCACGGACGCAATTGCTGCGGTTGGGTGACCACCTGAGCCATTACCCGGGCTTTTCCGGCGTGCGAAAGGATGTGTTCGACCTCTACGTGTACAGCCAGCGGGTCTGGCGCTCCACGCATCCAGACGAGCCACCTCCTGCCTGGCCCTACATGCCTTACCTGCGTTACTGCGCCCCCAAACGTGCCCGACTTTCTGACCTACAGGAGATGCAACATGACGAAAACTAAGCGGCCGAAAAAGAGTGCACCCGTCCCCCAAGCCCGGGTGGTCTATGAGGTCACCTGGTAATGCTCCAGGAAATCCTTCCAAAATCACCCGCCCCCTTGCGAGGGTCGGGCACACTGGAGGGAAAGTATGGGGAAGCAACGGAAAAACTGGCCGACGGACACCAAGGAGCAGATCGTCCTGG
>NZ_WBSL01000027.1 GCF_009377345.1 Deinococcus terrestris
CGCCGCGGAACCACCCCTCTCCATGCCGAACAGGGTCGTGAAACACGGCAGCGCCCATGATACTCGGACCGCAGGGTCCCGGAAAAGTCGGTCAGTGCGGGGGTTTTTTCTTATACTGCACCCGGTCCCCCAACAGGACCGGTGAGGAAGGCACCGCACGCGGTGCCGTTCCCGTGCGGGAGTAGCTCAGCTGGTAGAGCACTACCTTGCCAAGGTAGATGTCGCGAGTTCGAATCTCGTCTCCCGCTCCACTCCATCCCCCCACCCCTCACGGTGGGGGTTTTTAATTGGTGGCCAGACGCCTGTTCCGCTTACTTCTCGCTGCGTGACGACCCTGGGAACGAGGGCGGGACCTACGCCGTCGCTGCGGAGGCCGCATCGCCCGGCCATCCCACAGAGTCAGTGTCGAGTTACGCTGGGATGAGGTGATGCCAGATGGCTGAACCACCCAGGGTGTGAACCCGTAGTTATTCCAGCAGTTCAGAGGCTCGGTCGTTCCTATAGTTGGAAAATCCGTTGTATTCAGGAGGCCCTATGAAGCGTACCGTCGTTCTGTCCGCCTTGCTGCTCAGTTCCCTCGCTGTTGCCGCGCCCGGAAGCTGGCGCGGCACCATCACGATGAGCGCTGCCGACTATGCGCCCAACTTTCCCGGTCAGGCCAAGCCCCTCAAGGTCTTCCAGCAGATCGCCGCCGAGTACGAGAAAAAGTACCCCGGTATCAAGATCAAGTTCCACACCGAGCCGATCCCCGACACCAACACCATGATCCGGGTCAAGGCGGCAGCGGGCGACCTGTTCGACATCTACTGGGCGCAGGCCTACAGCCTGAACTCCACCCTGCCCAAGGGCGTGGCGACCGACCTCGCGCCGTATTTCAAGCAGCCCAACCCCTATATCCCTGGGAACAAAGCCTGGCAGGACGCGATGGACAAAGCGCAGCTCGCCGAAAGCCGCAGCGCGAACGGGGCCGTGTACACCCTGAGCGGCGACAAGGTCGTCTACGGCATCTATTACAACAAAGACCTGTTCAAGAAGGCCGGGATCACCAAGGTCCCCACGAGTTGGCCGGAGCTGATCGCCGCCTCCAAGAAGCTGAACGCAGCGGGGGTCTACCCCATGCACGCCGTGCCCGCCTACCCGTGGTGGAGCCGCCACTTCCTCTCGGACCTGTACGCCAAGGACTACGCGAAGCTCACGGGGTATGACGGGCTGCCGGGGCAGTCCCCGCTGGACGAGGCCGTCGCCATCTCCAAGGGCATCCTGACGCCGAAAGACAAGCGGTTCATGTCGTGGTGGCCAGTGATGAAGCAGTTCACCGACACCTGGCCGAAGGACTACCTGACCGCCGACCCCGCCAAAAACTACGACGCCTTTCAGGATTTCGTGGGGCAGAAGGAAGCAATGCTCTACGAGGGCAGCTACAAGGCCCGCGAGATGCAGGACGCCGGGGTCAAGTTCGCGGTCGGGACCTTCAACTTTCCCAAGCTGACGAAAAAGGAAAGCCCCTACGCGACGGGTGCGAACACCGCCAACGCCTACGCGGGCACGGGCGGCTTCCAGTACGCGATGAGCACCCCGCAGTCCAACAAGTCCCTGCGTGAGAAGGGCAAGCAGCAGGCGGTGCTGGACTGGATGCGCTACTTTGGCACGCCGAAAAACCTCCAGCGCCTGACCGCCGAGCAGGGCACCTACGTCCCGACGTGGCCGGGCACGAGCGCCAAGCTGGGGGGCCTGGGCAACTTTGACAGCGGGGCGCTCGCCGCGCAGGTGAAGCTCCCGGAGCGGTCCATCGGGGTGCAGACAGCCACCGCCAACCTGGGCTGGGTGGACATGCAGCGCATCTTCGGGCTGTATCTCAGCGGGAACATCACGCTGGCCCAGGCGGAAAAGCAGGTGCAGACCACCCTGGACCGCGCCGCCGCCGACTTCGCCCGCAAGAACAACGTGAACCTGTCCAGGTACAAGTGAGGCGCACGGGATGAGTGACCGTCCCTACCTGCTGACCACCCTCAGCCATACCTGGCCCATAGGCCGGGCCGCTTGACGCCTGGGCCGGAAGCCTGCCGCCGCGCACGCTTCCGGCCCCGGTTTTTTCCCGGAGGACTCCCATGACCGCCCTGCCCGGCACCCGTTCCGCCCCCCCGGCCTCCCGGCGCGGCCCTCTCGCCCGGCTGCGCGAGGGGTGGCCCGCGTACCTCTTTCTGCTGCCCACCCTGCTGGTGGTGGGGTACTTCTCGTACTACCCGGCCTACGTGGCCGTCACGCGGGCCTTTACCGACTGGGACGGCCTCAACACCCCCAACTTTACGGGGCTGGAGAACTTCCAGCGGGCGCTGACCGATCCAGTGATGGGCCAGGCCGCCCTGAACCTGGCGATCTGGGTGGCGGCGGGGCTGCTGCTGGCCGTGGTGCCCCCCCTGTTGATTGCGGAGCTGATCTTCCACCTGCGCGGGCGGCGGCGGCAATACGCCTACCGAACCCTCTTCGTGCTGCCCATCGTGATTCCTTCGCTGGTGCTGCTGCTGGTGTGGGGAAGCTTCTACCGAAGCGATGGCCTGCTGAATACCCTGCTGGGCGCGGTGGGGCTGGAGGGGCTGCGCCACGACTGGCTCAGCGACTTGGACACGGCGCTGCCCAGCCTGATTTTCCTGGGCTTTCCGTACATCGACGCTTTCAACTTCTTGCTGATCTACGCCGGACTTCAGAACATTCCCGACGAGGTGTTCGACGCCGCGCGGCTGGACGGCGCGACAGGGTGGCGACGGGTGCTGCGGATCGATCTGCCGCTGCTGCGCCCGCAACTCGCGCTGATCGCGGTGCTGGCGATTATCGGGAACGTGCAGTACTTTATCAGCCCGCTGGTGCTGACCTCGGGCGGGCCGGGCTTTGCGACGACGGTGCCCGCGCTGCTGATGTATTACACCGCCACCCGCGACGGCGAGTACGGCTACGCGATGGCGATCGCCGTCCTGCTGATGATCGTGGTGGTCGTGCTGACCGCCTTCTCGCGCCTGCTGAGCCGGGGAAACCGGTGAAGCGCGGAAACCTGACCGTGGGCGAGGTGGTGCGGCAGGGCCTGCTGCTGCTGTTCGGCCTGCTGGCGCTGTTCCCGCTGTACTTCAGCGTGGTCAACTCCTTCAAGGACCGGGTGCAGTACGCCGAGAACCTGCTGGACCTGCCCTTTCCGGCCCACCCGGAGAACTACGCGCTGGCCTGGGCACAGATTCAGGGGCCGCTGCTGAACTCGGTGGTCGTGACGGTGGCGAGCGTGCTGGCGACGTTGATCTTTGCCAGCCTGAGCGCCTACGCCTTCGCGCTGATGGACTTTCCGGGGCGGCACCTGCTGTTCGGGGTCACCTTCGCGCTGCTGCTGGTGCCCGAGTTCCTGACCCTGATTCCGCTGTACGTGCAGATTCAGGCACTGACGCTGCCCAGCAACTACCTCGCGATTATCCTGCCGACCATCGCCGCCGGGCAGCCCTTCGCCATCTTGGTGCTGCGGGCCGCGTTCGAGGCGATTCCGCGCGACATGCTGGAAGCCGCGCGGCTGGACGGGGCCGGGCACCTCGCGCTGCTGCGCCGTATCGTGCTGCCCGTCAGCCTGCCCGTGCTCGTCAGCGTGGCGATCATCCGGCTGATTCCAGTGTGGAACGAGTACCTGTTGCCCTCGCTGGTGCTTGACGAGCGGCACCGCACCCTGCCCGTCGCGCTGGTGGCCTTTCAGGGGGGCGGGGCGGCCACGGCGGTCACGCCGAACTACGGGGCGCTGATGGCTTCCTACGTGCTGGCGGCGGTGCCGCTGGTGCTGCTGTTCGCCTTCCTGATGCGCTACTACATCCAGGGGGTGACGAGCGGCGGGGTGAAGGGGTAAGCGGGAAGGAAGAGGGCGGGGAGGCACACCGACCTCCCCGCCCTCCCTTTGGCCCTGCTCAGGCTGGAACGAGGACCACGGCGCCCCGTGCGGGCACGTCCAGCTCGGTGTCGTCGCCTAGGTCGAAGGTTCGGCCACTTAGCGCATCCCGGTAGGGGCCGGGCCGTACCCCGGTCAGCGGCAGCCGGGCCTCCGCCTGCGCGGTGTTAAGGGCGACATACGCAGCCTGCCCCTCCAACTCGCGGGCATAAACGAGCCCCTCACCCTCCGCGTGGGTAAAGCGCAGCTCGCCCCGGCGCAGGGCGGGGGTGGCGTGGCGGGCCGCCGTGAGCTGTTGCAGCAGCCCCAGCGTCCCTTTGTCCCAGCTCGCCTCGTCGTGCCAGGGAAAGGCGCGGCGGCAGTCGGGGTCGGGGCCACCGGGGAGGCCCACCTCGTCGCCGGAGTAGATGCAGGGGGCGCCCACATAGGTCATCTGGAAGACGCTGGCGAGCCGGAAGGCGCTGGCGTCCCCGCCCGCCGCCGTCAGGAAGCGGGCCGTGTCGTGCGAGTCCAGCAGGTTGAGCTGTGCCCGCACGATCTCAGGGTGGTACATCCGCGTGACCTCCCCGATGCGCCGGGCGAAGGCGGCGGCGTCGATGGGGTCCACCCGGCCCATCCCACTGACCTCGTTGACCGGGTGATTGATCGTTCGCGCCCCGAAAAAGCCCAGGCACGGGCGGGTGAAGTGGTAGTTCATCACGGCGTCGAACTGGTCCCCTTGCAACCAGCGGTGCGCGTCCCCCCAGATCTCCCCGACGATGTAGGCGTCAGGATTGACCGCCTTGACCCGCCGCCGGAACTCGCGCCAGAACTCGTCGTCGTCAATCTCGTTGGGCACGTCCAGCCGCCAGCCGTCCACGCCGAAGCGCATCCAGTACTCGCCCACCGACAGCAGGAACTCGCGCACGGCAGGATTCCCGGTGTTGAACTTCGGCAGCGCCCGGATGCCCCACCACGCCTGATAGTTGGCAGGCCCCGCGTCGTCGTAGGCGTGCAGCGGCCAGCCGTCCACATGGAACCAGTCGCGGTAGGCGCTCGCCTCGCCCTGCTCCAATAGGTCGTTGAACTGGAAAAAGCCCCGGCTGGCGTGATTGAACACCCCGTCCAGCACGACCCGGATGCCCCGCGCGTGCGCCTCGTCCAGCAGGTGGCGCAGCGCGTCGTTGCCGCCCAGCATGGGATCGACCTGAAAGTAGTCGTGGGTGTGGTAGCGGTGGTTAGACGCCGACTGGAAGACCGGGCAGAAGTAGATCGCGTTCACGCCCAGGCCCTGGATGTGGTCGAGGTGTTCTGCCACGCCCCACAGGTCGCCGCCCATGTAGCCGTGGACCGTGGGCGGGCTGCCCCAGGGCTGGAGGTTCAGGCCCGTCACACGGCCGGAGCGGGCGAAACGGTCGGGGAAGATCTGGTAGAAGACGGCGTCCGCGACCCATTCGGGCGTGACGGGGTGGTTCGGTTCGGTCGGCGACATGCGCGGCCAGGATAGAGGCAAAGCGTTCACCGAAGCCTGACTACCGGGGAGCGGAATCCTCTGCCCGCTGCGCCTGCAAGAAGGCCCGTGCCTCCTCCGGCGTCCTCACCTCGCCCAGCGCCTGCGCCTCTGCGACGGCCCGCAGCGCCTCCCCCACGGCGGGACCGGGGGAGAGGTCCAGCAGGACCATCACGTCCTCGCCCGTCAGCAGAGGGCGGGGGGCCTGGGGCTGCTCCTCCAGCGCGGCGAGCACCCGGTCTATCGCCCGCATGTAGGCGTGCCGGATGGCAGGGTGGCTGTCCGGCCCGCGTGAGGCCTCGCGGTCGGCCAGCATCAGCCGCAACAGGTCGGGCAGCAGCGGGCGGCGGCGGTGAACGAAGCGCCGGGCCTCGCGCTCGTTCGCCGGGAGCTGCGCCATATGCGCCCGCACCAGCGTCCCCGCCCGGTCCACCGTGGCCGAGGGCAGCCGCAACCGCGTCAGCATCTCGCGGGCCAGCTCCGCGCCCACCCGGTCGTGCCCGTAGAAGGTGGTCCGGCCCGAACGCGGGTTGGTGCCCCGCGTGCGCGGCTTGCCCACGTCGTGGAGGAGGGTCGCCCAGCGCAGCGCGGGGTCCGCGTCCGGAAAGCGTGCCAGAAGCTGGTGCAGCGCTTCGACCCCGTGGTGAAACACGTCGAGGTGGTGAAAGCCGCCCTGTACCATCCCGATCCCCTCGCGCAATTCGGGGAGGGTCAGGGCCAGCAGCCCGAGGTCTTCCAGTCGCAGGATGCCCCGAGCTGCGTCCGGGTGCGAGAGCAGGGCTTCCAGCTCGTCCCGGACGCGCTCGGCGGCGGGGAGGAGTAGCGTCCCAGCGGCGAGCGCGTCCGCTACCCGCCGCACGGCCGCTTCGGTGCTTGCCTCCAGCCGGAAGCCCAGCGTGACCCCGAAGCGCACAGCCCGCCACGCCCGAAGGGGATCGGCGCGGAGGTTGGCCTCCGACACCATCCGCAGCCGCCGCGCCCTCAGATCGGCCTGTCCGCCGCTGGGGTCTACTACACGCCGCTCCGAGGTCAGGGCCAGTGCATTCACCGTGAAGTCGCGCCGCAGTAGGTCGTCCGTGAGGTCGCCCGGCAGCGGCACGAAATCGTGCTGCACGCCGCCGGGGGCATGGACCCGCCAGTACCCCCGTTCCTCGTCCAGGGCAAACGCTGAGCCGCCGGCCTTCGCAGCAAGCGTTCGGGCGGCCTCGGCGGGGTCGAGCACGGCCCAGTCGTAGTCGTGTGGGGCCGCGCCGCGCAGCCAGTCGCGGGCGGCTCCACCGACCAGCAGGCCCCCTTCGGGGAAGGGCGGCAGGGGTGGGCGGCGGAACATGGTGGTCATGCTAGCGGGCGCTTGCCCTGGCGGGCGCATTCTGCTACCTTGAGCGGCGCTGAGGGGGCTTAGCTCAGCGGGAGAGCATCCGCTTTGCAAGCAGCCCGTAACCAAAAAATGTCCTCGAGTCGCTAAGCGCGGCTCGTTCTTTTTGTTACCCCGTTTAGGGCTTGGCTGAGAGCAACTCAAGAACGTCTGGGAGCGAATTTTACAGATTTTGGATGCGAGAGAAGAATTCTGGCTGGTGGTCAGGCATCCTCAGCAGAATCTTCATCCTGGAACTGGAGGTCATGCGCTGACCGATCAGCCGACTAGGGCCAGGGACAGCACGCCATCCCCAGACCCCCAGACCCAGATCCATTCAGCTCGTCGCCGTGCTGGTCGAACTTTTCCCCCGCCGCCACAAGCCCTAAACGGGGTATGTCAATAAAAAGCGCTGAGCACCCTCCCACAGCGGAGCTATACTCGAAGACCAAGGCAGAGGTCGGTGCGGAGGTCATCCCTTATGCCTGGATTCGAGCTGCTCAACGACCTAAACCGCTACTTCGACTTGTCCTCCGAGCCCTACTACACCCAAAAGAGCTGTCAGCACCGCGAAGCCCTGCTCCAGTTCGCTGCCTACTGTGCCGGTCAAGGCGTGATCACCATCAGCAGCGTCAGGCCCTCACACCTCCGGCGCTACAGGGCCGACCTCCTAGCCAGTTTGCCCCCCAGAGAGGTCAAGGCCCGGCTGCTCCCGGTGGCTGCCTTCCTAGGCGCGTGGGCACGGTACGAGCTGGTGCCAAAGCCGCCCAAAGAACAGAGGCGGCGAGAGCGAGAGGGGCGACTTGCTTTTCACCGGGGGGTCTTACCGCATAGACTGCGCACCCCTTCTCCGATGAACGGCATTCGTATCCCCGGATCGGGCCGGGTCAAGCCCGTGGTGACCTTGAGGGCCTACCGGGCGATGGCCAAGGCCATTGGGCAGGTGGGACACTTGGTCGAGCAGGAGCGGGCCATCATCGCGCTGATGTTCCACGCTGGGCTGACCCCCAGAGCCCTTTGTGCCCTTCGGCTCTCGGAGCGCGACGGCAGGCTCCGGGTGGACGACAAGCCCGTGCTGCTGCCGAAGCCTGCGCTGGCCCAGCTTCGGCGGTACATGGCACTGGAGCGTCCCGCCTCCGCGATCTCGGGCCTTGACCACGTCTTTGTTCACACCGAGTGGCGTTCACATGTAGAAAAGACGGGTGAGCCCGGCCCCGTGTACGTTGTCCAACCGGGTGGCCTCATCACCTGGGCCGAGCCCACCCGGACGGTCTGGGAGCCCGTGGCTTACCGTCCGCTGACACCTCAGGACGTGCACGAGCGACTGCGGTGGGCCAGCCGGGGGCAGTACGGCGCTCGGGCGTTTCGCCGGGCCTACCTGATGCGGCAGGCCATGGCGGGCGACACTGAGCCCTGAGCGGGCGTGGGGGCATGTCCCTGGCCGGATTGTGTGCTCGGTCAGCCCTGTGCCTCGGGACTCTGGCAGGTGCTGGAGTGGGTATGGCGCTCAACGCTTTGCCAGGTCGAACTGTCGTCCAGACCTGGCGCTGTATACACCCATCTGGGGGAGCAGCAACTTTGCCCCCTGCGCCGCTGTGCTTTGGCTAGGCTCCGGTCAGGGCTGAGGTGTAGGCCCGGTGAAGGAGAGTGTCCATGCTGCGACGTGTTTTTGCTCTAGACGCCGTTTAGGGCTGGGCGAGGTTATGACCGAGGACGGCCAAGACGACACGGAAGCGAAGTGAGGCGAGCGTCTTGGTCTGAACGGAGCGGATGTGGGCTTCCACCAGTTGGGAGAAGACGGTTTCAATCCGCTTGCGTAACTTCGGGTGGCGGTTTTCCCGCCATCCG
>NZ_WBSL01000028.1 GCF_009377345.1 Deinococcus terrestris
GTTGGAACGGCCAGGAACTCATCTGCCAGAATGCGGACGCGCTCCCCCAGAATCTGTGACGTAGACACTCCCAGATTTTCTCGGCTGGGAGCGCTTCCCCGTCGTTATGCAGGTGCAACTCCTGAGTAGAACTTAACTCCGGGGCGTACGGCGGAAGGAAGACCAAGGACAGGCGTTCGTGGTGCGCAACGAACGCCTGAGTGGCTTTGGACCGGTCAATGCCCGCGTTGTCCAGCACCACTACAATCTCTCCCTGGATCTGACGCAGCAGATGCTGGAAGAATCGGCTCACGTCTCCACTGCGAATCGCTCCGGACTTCGTCTGCCGGAAGAATCGCCCGTCCGAGGTGATGGCCCCAAATGGTCGAGAGCTTCTCCCAGTTCGCCGGGAGCGTGACCAGGGGCGTCACGCCCTGGTCGACCACGTCCGCCTCCGCACGCCTTTGAGCGAGAACCCGACCTCATCCAGATAGTGTGGCGAGGCAAGCTTCATGGCCCGGCAGCACGTAGAGGTCAATATGCGGACTGAACGTCAGTGTTCCCCCGATGCCGTCGTTATAAAAACCCATCACTCCCTGAGCCCGCTCCGCATCCTGGGACTATGGAGCGCTCTGAAATACCAACACATCCAGGGTGCTCCATTCGACATGGCAGTTGAGATGGGATATGCGGTCAACACAGCTTCCAGGTGGTCGCGCATGCCCCCCACCGCCGTGTCCAATGCTACACGGGCGCCCGGCGAGATGGGGATGGCCCTGCCTCGCTCAGCCTGGGCACAGACGTGCTTCAGCACCGTGCCACAGGCACCCGAAAGGGCAGGCGCGTGCACTACATGCACGTGCAGAACGGGGCGCGTCATCTACCCAGTCAAGCACGGCCATGACCCTTGAATGTATTCCCCACCGCGTGAAGGGCAACCTTTTCAACATTGATCACGGCGACCGTACACGCAGGGGTGAAGGCTGCCCTTCGTCCTGCCGTCAGTACACCTCGGGGCAGGCCGGTCCGGAGAGCTTTTCCTGATGCAACAGTGTGCGGGGCAGGGGAAAGGCCGAGACCGAGCGTCCAGCCTGTGCGGCAGCAGCTCGCAGAGCGAGCGCCGCCTGCTTGATATGGCCTAATTGAGCGTACAAAGCGTTGAGCGGGGCCGAGGACCGCTGGTGGCGAAGGTCATCCATCACCTGGGGCACGTCTCTCACGGGGACTTCGAATTGTGCTGCCACCTGGGGCGTGAGGGACATGACCTGTATGTCGGGAATGCCCAACGCGTGGAGTTGGTCCACTCGGTGAATGCCGTCTAACAGGAATGGCAGCGCCCCGCTCGGGCTCGGCATCTCCAGCACGATGGGTGGAACAGCCAGTTCGTAGGGAGTGAGAACTGGGGGTGAGGGCCGCCGCTTCCCAGCCAGAGCGACCATCTGCGTGGTCGGCATCCAATCGAAGACAGGATCTCCTCGCGTCGTGTATCCCCCACTCTGCACCTGGTAGCTCATCAGCCAGAGCATCGGCGTCACCACCCAGATGCGCTGCTGGTCAGCGATGACCTGAGAGAACAACTGGTTACGGGCTGCGGGCAGGGTGAACGTCACGCCTCAGTCTGCCGTTTGGAGCTTTGTCCTTTATCGACAAACTCTCGGGTAAGTCAGTGTCTGCCTACTGGACACCCAACCTTCCACCCGCACGTCGCCCCGGATTAGCGGCAGCCAGGCTCGGGACGGCCCGGACAGCAAATCGTGCCGTCGCTCTCGATAACAACGTTGGTCTTACCCTTCCCCTTTCTTGAAGTGTTCGTAGTCGAGTTTCAGCCTCGTCTCCTCAATTCGCTCCCGGAGTCGGGCCAGGACCGTATCGCGGTCCATGCCGAGGCGCAGCGCGATGGCACCGTAGGCCAACCATTTGATGGCCTGCGTCAACCAGTACAAACTCAAGCCGTCACGAGCGAGCAGCTTCTTCTTCCCTTCGTCGTTGTGAACCAGGGCGTGGCGGTTGTTCGCCAGCGCCGCAGCCAGGTCGAATGGCGTCAATGTGATCCTGTCAGCGAAGATCGGCCAGCACGCCTCGATGAGAGCCGTGGCCTTGCTTTGCAGCGAATGCTCGTTGGCCGTGTCGATTCGTGCGGCGAGGATGCTGCGCAAGGTCTCGGGCAAGTCCTCGGGAATCGCCGCTCGAAGCTCTCGGGCAACGTCCCTGAACATGCTCTTCTCGACGTAATACTGCTTCCCCCCCTCGCGGGCGAGCGATTCGACGATGCCCGCCAGGTCGGTGTATTGCGAGTCAAGCACGAGATCATGGGCGAACGCGACCACAACGAACGCGTTCACAGCGCGGCGCAGCTTGCGTTCAGCCCCCAGCCAGGTGCTGAAGACGACGGGAGCCCGCTCTCCTAGGTCCTCGTAGGGGAAGACGGGCGTGACGCGCTCGTCGACGCTGTCGTCAAGGCGCCCTTGGCTCGTCACCAGTTCGAAAGCCTCGTGCACTTCTGTCCCGTCCTCCAACACGGTCTGGATGTTGGAAGTCATGAGCCCGAGGCGTTTAATTTTGAGCCGTTGACCGACAAGCAAATCGAGAAGGATGTGGACCCGGCCGACGAGTTCGAGGAGCGCGTGGATGCTGGCTGGTTCGTCCGGGACGAGGGTAACTCGCCCATGTGCATCGAAGATGTGGCGTCCACCTGTGGGAGCGGAGGAGAAGTACGTTCGGAACTCCAGGGTCAGGTGCAGCTCTTCCACACGGACACTCGTGACGGGCACCTGATATTCGAGGACGAAGTAGTGGCGGGTCGGCTGGTCGTCCCTGAACTCGTACTCGAAGGGTGAGCCGGGGGGCCACCCAGAGAAGTTGTGCAGGTCTAGGGACAGGGCCGTGAAGCGCTCGGCTGATAGGTCGTCTACCCGACGTTCCCCAATTAACGCTAGCTGCGGCTCGTATTCGTAGTAGGCGGTGTCACGCTGGCGGCCGAGCCACTCGCCGCGAGAGTGACGAAAAGCGAGGTCGAAAAGTGAAACCGTCTTGCCCTCGGCAGTCTTCGCCGATAGCGTCGGAATATTGGGGTGGTCGGAGAACGGAAGGATGACCCGGAGCCGCCCTCGTTCCTTACCGACATCATGGGAACTGACTTCGAAAGCGTGCTCTCGAATGCCGATCATGTTGAGGCGCAACCCATCGTCTCGAATCTCGAAGTAACCGTAGCTGTCGAGGGTGTTGTCGGGCGCTTGCCACAGCCCGTGGTAGGTGGTGTGTGATGCCACGTCCCCAGGCTAGGGCGCGCCGCAACAAAAGTCAGGCTTCCCACCTGAGGACGTGGCCGTTGACCTGCTGATCGCTCGGACCTCTGGCAGGTGCGCGACTGACCAGCTCAAGGCGCACAGGCCAAGCAGTTCCTTTAGGGTTGGGATTGCCCGAGGTATTGAGCCTCGGCGCGCAGAAGAGCTTCCGCCCGCTCCAATTCCAGACGAGTCCTAGCAACAGCCTGCTCCGCGGCCATCCCCAAGATGATGAAGTTGTACTGGTCCATCATCCCTTCGGTAGCTTCGACAACGACGTTCTCGCCCAGGTGGCCGTTCTCACGGAAGCTAACTATGTCGGTGGTGACTACCAGATACTCGGCATCCAGAGGAAACAGCACCCGGGCACCATACGTCGCAAAGCCCACACCCATCCAGGGCGCCAGAGGTTCCCCAATGAGCATCACCGGGGCATCGCTGGTCAGGAAGGTGCGGCCTGCCGGAGCACGGACCACCTGCCAGGCATGCTGAGTCAGGATGTGCGCGATGGTCCCGATGTTGGCGTCATTCATGCCGAGGTCGAGATGTGCCCGAGCGTCCACATTCGCCTCAACCTTGAATTCATCAGGAAGGTCATTGTGTAGGCTACGGAATTGCCGCGTGAGCATCTCGGCGACGCCACCAAGGTTTTCCGCCAACACACGGCGAAACTCATGGGTACGAAGGTACTGCAAGGCCAGGTGAGCAGCAAGACGACGCTTGTGACTTGCCACAAGTGTTTGAGCTGCTTTGAAATGGTCTACAGATTCTCTTAACAGGTCTGCCAAATCGCCTTCAATATTCTGCGAAAAATGCTGTTCCAGTACTTGCTCCTGATCCCCAGGCCCGAAGTCATAAAACAGCTCGCGACTAGCAATATTCTGAATAGGAATTTCTACAATCTTAGTGTTCCGCTTGATTAAAGCGTGAGTACGCTCTATACCCGTCCCAGACGAAGATGAAGAGAATCGTCTGAGGTAGGCACGAGGAACAAAATGCTGTCGGATCGTCCTGTTCATGGATTCACTACCAATAGCCACTTAATCGAAAACGCTTCTGCCGATTTCTTCCTCAGGCACTTCCTCGCGTCCTGGCGCTACTCTTGTTGCACTTAAGGTACCTGAGACGCAGTGGAAAGGATGACAATCGGGTGCGCTGGGGCGTGACTTCGGCCTCCGCCCTTCCATCTCTCTACAGAAAAAGCCCAACGCTTTGGGAAAGAGGGAATGTGTGGGCTGATGACGCTCCTCTGGCGCTGCACGCCCTGGCGCACACGAGGGGGACGCAAATGATTCGGGCCAGCTCTCAATTATGGAACGTAGCTGAGCACCTGAGGCACAGTAAAGTAACGTGCAGAGTGTCTGAATCTACGGCGAGTAGGCGGACAATCGTCTCAGGGAACATATGTGGCGCACCTGATTCACGGCGTATCTTTTGGAGATGAGCATTCTGCAATGGAACCGACCTTCGTCAGCAGCAAAGAAACGGCGGCCCCGGTGCCCCATGAGCAGAACGCTATGACAGATGACGTGCGCAAATATCTGGAGATGATCCAGGGGGTCATCACTCGCCTCGCCTCGCACTCCTTTCTGCTTAAGGGATGGACTGTGACGCTCGCCAGCGCCCTCCTCGGGTTCGCGGGCCGTGAGCAAGACGACCAGCTCGCCCGTCTAGCCCTCCTGCCAACCCTTATCTTCTGGGCACTCGACGCGTACTACTTGGGACAGGAGCAACGCCACCGCCTCTTGTTCGCCCAGGCTCGCGACGGTGTCTCGCCCCCTTTTTCTTTTAATGCGCCGCCTCTGACCCTCGGCACTTGGATTCGTGCCCTGTGGAGCGTAACTGTGGTTGGCCTGCACGGCAGCATCTCACTTTTCGCGCTTTACCTGTCTTTTGTCTGGCGGTGAGTCTATGTCTGGCGCTCCGCCCGAGAAAGCGTGATCTCGCCCTCAACGTTCACTTCTGTACGGCCTTCTCCATATGGGGCCTGACGGTACCCGCGAAGCGTGATGGGAAGGCGATCCCCTTTCGAGGGACCGACCTCAAGGGTCGTGATGTGTTCCACGACCCCTAAGGTCTTGAGGTGGTAGACGAGCAGCAGCCTCGCTGCTGCCAAGAAGGTTCCCTTCGTACCCGCCCAAGTGCGCCAAAGGGTCAGCAGCAACCCGGCACGAAATTGTACGTCCCTGTCCCGGCCGTAAAGGGGCAACGTCCAAGACTCTCGGGACTGGGGCTCCTCAGCGAATACGATGAAGCGTGCAGCGCGTTCTGCCAGCGCCCGGTCGTCTTGCCCGATGAAGATCCGCTGCCGGGGCGAGCGCTCGGGCCGCAGTGTGACCACCGCAACTGCACGGTCGCCCTCTCCTTCATGGGTCACGTCCTGCACGCTCACATTCGCTCCATCCAGGCGGTATGCGAAGGCCAGGGTACTCCCCCAAGCGGGGCCTCGTGGGTCACGCAGGGTCCGCAGCCGTGCCTCCTCCTCACCGCTCCGTGGGCGCAGGTGCAGGGTGATGACATCGTCGGTTTCGCGGTACCGGGCAGCCTCGTAGATGTGATTACCCAGCAGCGCGAAGGCCGGAGCCGTGCGGGGCAAGCGACCTGTTTTCTTGCCGGTGTTCGGGGAAGGTCGGCGGCGAGGATACTGGCTCACGGGGGGCGGAGGCACCAGGCCGGGACGACGTTCGGCGAGGAGACGAACCGCAGTGTTCGCAATCTCCGGCAGGGTGTTCTCGCGCACGTCGAGGTAGCCCTTGGTCGGGGCGAGACCGGGCACAGGTGTGTCGTCGATGCGCACAGGCAGGATGTAGTCCGGCTGCTTGAAGGCGCGGGCCTGGGCGAATTCACGCTCAAGGCCGGTCCAGGCTTTCTCGACGTAGTGACGCGACGCGAACATCACGCAAAAATGCGCCCGGTGTTCGTAGATGTCGGCGAGGTGCTCGTAAAGGTTTCGGCCCCACAGGTCGTGTTTCTCAGCGTTGTCGTAGAAGACTCGCATCCCGCGTTTGGTCAACAGCCGGTGAAGCGCCTGGGCGTATTTGCGATCCTCACCGGCAAAGGACAGGCAGAAGTGGAAAGGACGCTCGGTAGACGCGGCCGGACGTTTAGAGCGCTTTTTCTCAGTTGCTGGCTGGGAGGGGCTATCCGGTGCCTTTCGCGCTGTTTTTCGCAGTTGTCCTACCCGATCGAGCGCCTCCTTGAGCAGCGCGAGACGACGCCGGACTGCTTCTTTCGCCAGATCGAGGGTGGTGTAACGCATGGGGAGGGCGCGGAGAACCTGAGCCGCCTCTGGTCCCAGACAGGCGTCCATGACTTCCGTGCCCTCCCGGCCCCACTGGCGAAGCGTGCTTGTGAGTTCACGAGCGGCGTCCGTATCAACCCTGAGGTCAGCAGGCGTGCGTCGCCGGGTCAGCGCTTCACCCCGTGTGATCAGCTCACGCAACTGCCTCTGTGCCTCGGCGCGAGGGACCTGTAAGGCGAGATCCTGGGGTAGTAAAGCGGGCTGGACTTTGCTCATCGTCAGCCTTCCCCTTCTGCCGCGCGCTCACCCAGAAACAACTTCGGGTGGCTGACCAAGCGTCTGCCGCGTTTGACGGCGATAAGGCGCCCGCGTGTCACCCATTGCCGCAACGTCGCTTCCTGGACTCCGAACATCGGGGCAAGGTCACGCAGCTCGCGCAATTCCTGGCCTGTCTCCACCGCCGCAATGATGAGACGGTCGAGCTGGGGTTGTACCCCCTCCCGCAGCAGGGCCTCCAATGGTGCGAAGTCGCCTTCCCGTAGGGCGCCGCTCAGGGCCTGCTCCTCGGGAGGTGGAAAGCCCGCGTGAAAACCGAGGTCAGCCGCTTCGAGAGCGGCATAGTAGCGATCACGCTCCTCCTGGGCCTCGCCTTTGATGATGACGGGGGGCAGGCCTTGCGTGACCGCCAGGTAATTCATCAGGATGCGCCCAGCACGGCCATTGCCGTCCGTGAAGGGGTGGATGCTCTCGAACAGGGCATGCAGGCGGGCGAGGGCCGGAATCGGGGGAAAGCGCGTGAGGAGGTCAGGGACGAGCCGTACGAAGGCACGGACGTAAGCTTCCACGTCATGTGCAGGAGGGGTCACTTTGGCTCCCTGGATGCGGATGGCCCCCAAGCGAAATTCGCCCCGGCGCCCGGTGAGTTCACGAAAGAGTGCGCTGTGGGCGTGACGCACGATGGCGACCGTGAAGCCGAGTTCTCCTTCACGGGCCTGCTGCTGGGCGAGGTCGTACAGGCCCTGGGCGGCGCGGTAGTAGTTGAGGATTTCTGGAAAGGTCTTGCGTCCGGCAAGGACGGCCCGGAGCTCCTGTTCGGTGGCGAAGTAGCCCTCGATGGAAAGCGACTGGCGAGTCTCCTCCTGGAGCATGTACAGCCACTCCCGGTTCTGCACACCCGTCTCGGGGAGGCCGCCGAGGTCGCGCAGCAAGCGGCGGCGGCCCTCAAGATCGATGTCGGCGCGCGAGGTGGGGCGTGTCACAGGAAGAGGATTGGTCGGCATAGTCGAAGAGTGGTTGTGGGGCAGGAAATAGACATAAAGACCCGTCGGCTCTCCCCCTACACTGTCACAGAAAATACTACAACAACCCGAAAAATAGCGTGTTTATCGACTTGAGCGTTGTAACAGCAGGTAGCTATTCTGCCTTCCTGTGACAAGGAGCCACTCAACGCTGGAGTCGACGCATGTACTCACCGATTCTCCAGCATCGTCTCCCACATGCTTTACGTGCACTCCTGATCCATGTCCTACGAGTTGTTCTTGATCGGCCCTCGATCAAAGTCAAGCTATGGCCCGCCTGGACTTTTGGTGATACACCGCGTCCATCCAGCCACAGTCGGCGAGTTGCCGACTCAACCGGTAATGCTCCAGAAAATCCTTCCAAAATCACCCGCCCACTTGCGAGGGTCGGGCACGCTGGAGGGAAATTATGGGAAAGCAACGGAAAAAGTGGCCGACGGACACCAAGGAGCACATCGTCCTGGC
>NZ_WBSL01000029.1 GCF_009377345.1 Deinococcus terrestris
CGGCAAGGAGTCGAACATGTGATCCGCCGCATGAAGGTGTTTCGTGTGCTCAAAGGCATTTATCGCCATCGGCGTCGTCGATTTGCCCTTCGAGTTCAGCTTATCGCCGCACTCTGTAACCTCACCCAGGCATGCCCCGCCTGACTTTCGCAAGAGGTCTAATCCTCCTGAAAGGGGAACATCATGAACAGCCGTACATTCTGGAGGTACTTCCGCAATGCCTACAAGTCGCTGGATTCCGAGACCCGCCGTTTCTCCCGCGTGTACCACGCGTGCTTCTGGTCCCATGTCGCGAAAGCCCGCGAGCGGGGGTACCGCCGCGCCACACAGCAGAGCACGGTCGACGGTCTGAACAGCCTCCAGATCGTCGAGGGTGCGTATGCTGGCCAATCCGGCACCCGCTGGGTCTCCCGCAGCTTGCGTGCAGCAGGGTCAGGGGCGACGAAACTGAGGACATGGACCTCCCTCTTTTTCCCGAGACCTGGCAAGTGCTCGACTCGCAGGTGGAAGGCACGCGGCTGATCCTGCTGGTGCAGGATCAGCGTTCTGGAGTGGCCTGTCCCACCTGTCAGCAGCGCAGCTCCCACGTTCACAGCCGCTACATCCGGCATCCTCATGACACTGCTCTGGGCCAGCATGGCGTGACCCTGCGGGTCCGGGCGCGGCGGTTCCGTTGCCGGAACCCGAACTGCCCCCACACGACCTTTGCGGAAACCTGGCCGGGCTGGCTGGAACCCCGCGCACAGCGCACCTGTCGCCTCGCCCAGAAGCAGGGTCGTGTGGCCCTCAGTCTGGGAGGAGAGGCTGGCCACCGGCTCCTGGCCCACCTCGGCGAACCTACCAGCGCCGATACCCTGCTGCGGCTGATTCGTCGCGTTCCCCTCCTTCCCGCCGAGACCCCGACGGTGCTGGGGGTGGACGACTTCGCTCTGCGACGACGGAAAACGTACGGGACTCTCCTGATCGACCTGGAGCGCCGTCAGGTCGTGGACCTGCTTCCGGACCGCCAGGGTGCCACCCTGGCGACGTGGCTGAGAGCACACCCGGGGGTAAAGATCATCTGCCGGGACCGGGCAGGGGAATATGCCCGTGGGGCGGCTTCCGGCGCGCCGGAAGCTCAGCAGATCGCGGACCGCTTCCACCTGATCGGCAATGTTCGGGACACGGTCGAAGCCTGGTTGCGGCCCCAGCGCGCCCACCTCACTGCACCGCCAGAACCGGCACAGGGGGAGGGGACGAGCGGTCCGCTCCAGCCCCTCCCCACAGGACGCCCCTCGACCAACCAAAAACGCATCGAACGGACGGTGACCAAACGGCAACACCGACAGGCCCGGTATGATCAGGCCGTCAAGTTGCGTGACAGAGGCCAAAGCTACAAAGCCATCGCCCGCCAGGTGGGGGTGGCCCGCAGCACGGTGACCGAATGGCTTCAACACGAGGGCAAGCTGACGCGGAACACTCCACCCAGTGGCATCACGCCTTACGCGGCCTACATCCGTAGCCGGATGGCCGAACCGGAGTGGACCGTGACCCAGCTCTTCCACGAGGTGATCGAGCAAGGATACCGGGGCGCATTCAGCGGGGTTTCCACTTACGTGCAGTGGCTCAGGGAAGGACATGAACCTCCGTCCATCGCCGATCAGCAAAGGCTGAGCCTGCCCCGGGAGAAGCGGCTGGGTCCTGCTCAGGTGGCGTGGTGGTTTACAACGCGACCTGACAGGCGTTCAGAGGCGGAGACCCGCCGCTTGCAGGCAGTGTTCGATCGGGTCCCACGAGGACAGGAAATTTACCAGTTGGTGCAGGACGTGTTGGGCTGGCTGAGAGACGCGCCGAGGTCGGGAGCTGCGCTCCTGACCTCTTGGATCGAACGGGCGCAGGCCACTGGATTACCTGACCTCCAACGGTTGGCGCGAAGCTTTCGAAACGACTTCGCCGCCATTTGCGGCGCCATCGAGTCTCCCTGGAGCAACGGGCAGACGGAAGGGCAGGTGAATCGGCTCAAGATGATCAAGCGCCAGATGTTCGGCCGAGCCAAATTCGACCTGCTTCGGCAGCGCGTCCTCCTCGCCTGACTCTGCTGCACGCAAGCTGCGGGAGACCCAGCGGGTGCCGGATAACTCCAGCGTACGCATCGAGGGCCTGTTCCGGGTGGAGGACGTGCCCCAAACGCTCGTACGGATGGTCCTGCGGCAGTTGTACTTCGTGTCCCCTCTCTCGCAGGCCACCATTGGGCATCGCGCGGGCGGGTACAGCCAGGCCACAGTCAGCCGCATGCTCAACCCCTTGAACCCGGGTGTGCAGCTGCGTCCCCAGGACTACCGCTGTTGGCTCGGCGTCTTCCTGACCCCCGAGGAACTCGCCCGCCTCATCTGAGCCGTGCCCTGGGAGCGGGCACCATGACGAAAGGGGGGAAGGGCGATGGCCCCTCCCCCCACGCCGAGCCCTACACCCGCAAGGTCACGATGATCGCCTGATACGCGCTCCCATCGACGGGCTGAAGAATGCCCGGCGTCGACGCCCCGCTCAAGCGCAACGTCACGTCCCCCTCCACCGGCCCCAGCGCGTCCAGTACATGCCGGGCATTGAACGCGAGGCTCATGGCGGGCTCCCTTCCTCCCTGCTGCACCTCCACCGTGTCCTGCGCTCGGCCATAATCCCCCTCCGCCGACAGCCGCAGCTTGCCCTCCGACACCATGAACTCCACCCGATTGTTCGCGTTCTTGTCCGCCAGCACCGCCACCCGGCCCACCGCTTCTTTCAGCGTGACCGCCGGGAGCGTGAACTGAAGCCGGATGTCCTTCGGAATCACCCGCTCGTAATCCGGGTACTCCCCGTCCAGCAGCTTCAGGTTCATGCGGATCTGCTCGGTCGTGACCGTCAGCATCCCCTCGCCGTAGGTGAAGCGGGCCTGTCCATCCTTCAGCACGCGGGTGAGTTCGTCCACGCTGCGGGCCGGGATGATCAGGTTGCGTCCCCCGGTTCCCTCCACGGGGAAGTCCCGCAGGGCCACCCGGTACCCGTCCGACGCGACCACACGGGCAAATCCGGGGTGGTGTTCGAGCTTGATGCCCCGGAACACCGCCTGGAACGCCTCATTGCTCGCGGCGTACCGCACGCTGCCCAGCGCCCGCGCGAGTTCGGCCGCGTCCAGGCTCAGGTCCGCCTGATTCGGGAAGGCCAGGGCGGGGTGGGCCTGGAGGTCGCCCGTCTGAAGGCTCAGGCTCGTGCCGCCCGCGTGCACGTGCAACTCGGACCCCTCCAGGCTCAGGGTCACCAACTCACTGCCCAGCGACCGCACGAGCTGCCCGAACAGGTGCGCGGGCACCGTGAAGCTCTCCGGGAACTGCACCTCGGCGGGCACGAAGCACTCCAGATCCAGTTCGAGGTTTGTCCCACTCAGGCGCAACCCGGCCTCGCCTGCGTCCACGCGCACATGCAGGAGGGCGGGGTTGCTGCTGCGCGTGGGGATGATGCGTTCCAGCAGGGCGAGCGCCCCGGTGAGGGCTTTTTTCGTGACGGCAGCGTGCAGGCCAGTCGCAGAGGGCATCCGGGAGGCAGTGTACGGGGCAGTGGCAGTCATGGGTATCTCCTGGTGGGGAAAGAGGCGACCCCCGCGTGTCACGGGGGCCTGGGCGGGAAGTGGGGGGACGGTCAGGCAGCGGCGAGTCGCCAGATGCCGCGCTCCTCGGGCTGGCACTCCGGCAACAGTTGCAGCGTCTGCCGCACCTTCGCCTTGAAGTTCGGGTTCTGCTTCACCCGGTCGGGCGCGGACCGGAAGACGTGGTCGTACAGCGTGTCGAGGTCGGCCCGTCCCCCGAGCTGGGTCAAGGCCTGCCGCACGATGGCCTTCCACGTCCCGGTGAGCCGGGCTTGCTGGGCTTTCACGACCTCGCCGAACGCCTGGAAGAACGGCAACTCCTTCTGGAGAATCAAGACGTACTCGTGCAACGTGAGGCCGAAGCGCACCCGCCCGTAGTCCTGCTTCGCGCTGCTCACGTTGTGCTGGGCCTTGATACGCACCGCCCGGAGTTCGGAGGCCGGGAGCATGCCCAGCAGCGGCCCCTGGTACGAGTGGTACCGCCCCTGCTTGCGGGTGTCCCCAATGATGACGACGTAGTACCCGCCGTCCGTGGTGGCCTCGCGCATGTTCAGCGTCATCGCTTGCAGCGCGTCCAGAAAGGCGTCCCCGTCCCCAAGCTGGCTCATGTCCCCCTCGCCGGACCCGTACACGATTTGCGTGCCGTACGCCGGGTGCGCGACGACGAGGTCGTGCTGACCGAACAGGGCGGCGAGGTCGGTGCGCGTGGCGTCCACGCCGAGTTCCACGCGGGCACCCTGGCGCTCCAGGCGGGCCTTGAGGCGTTGGTGGTACGGGGAAGTGCTGAGGTCGCTGCCGGAGGCCTTCAGGCCGAGGCGCAGGGCGACGTCTAGGCTGGTGCCGCCACCCATGACGGGGTCGAGCAGGCTGCGGGCACGGGTTTCCTGCACGAGCCATTCATAGACCTTCGGCGAGCAGTTGCCCCGGTACGTGCTGTCCCCACCCTGCCCGCGTTCTGGAAAGGAAAGAATCGACATGGGGAGGGGCCTACCCCCAGGGTGAGGGTCTGCCCCGTTCGCCTACCGTTTCCTGGCTTGCACCACGCACCCCGCGAGCACCACCGCGGGCAGGCCATTCAACTCCCCAGTGGTGACCTTGAGATAGCGCGTCTCGCCCTCAATCAGCACGCTCGCCACCAGGTCTCCCCCACCCCCAGGAGCGGCCTTGGCCTTCCAGACGATGTGCCCCACCCCGGCCCGCACCATGTTCAGCGACTGCTGGTAGACCTTCGTGGCCTCAGCCTTCACGCGGTCGGGGGTGCTGTTCCGGAACTCCAGCGTGTACTTCCCGGTGCAGGTGTCCTGCGAGAACGCGCGGGCGTCCCGGCTGATCTGCTGACGGGAGGCCGGGTCCGGTTCCATCCGGCTGACCGTTCCGACCGGCTGAGCGGCGGCCACCCCGAGCAGCAGGGCGGGGAGAACAACATTCTTCATGCGGAGGCCTCCTCGGCGAACGTCGGGTCGTCCAGGGCGACGTGACCCCGAGCGCACGACCGGCAGAGCGTATCCCGGTTCAGGGCAGTGCTGTTCGCCCCGCACCCGAGGCACGTGCCTTCGTAGTCGAACCTGCCCTCCTGCTGGGCCTCCTCGCAAGCCGTGCACCACCCCGGACGCACCCAGGAGCAGCCGCCCTCACAGGCCCAATTGTCGGTGCAGCCGCACCCCGAGCAGGACGGCTCCTCGCTGACGGCCACGTGCAGGAACCTCGCCGCCAGGGTCAGGCCTCCAGTGAGGGCGTGGAGCCTGGGAAGGTGTAGAGGTGCCGCCCGAAGCCATCGTCCAGCACCCAGCCGTCTGGACCGGAGGTGACGCGCCCGGCCCCGCCGTTGGTCGTCACGATCCAGGCGGTCGTCTCGTCCTCGTCCCCGGCGAGAAAGTGGGGATCGCTGAACACGTCGCGGGCACGGCTCAGCGCGTCCAGGGCACGCAAGCGCCTCGCGGAGTGCTCGCCCTGGCCTTGGTGCCCCCTGAGGAGGGGAGCGAGTCCCGGGTCAGCCGTGACCTGCGCCTCGAAGCGGCCGGGATCGGCCGTGAGGCCCAGCATGCGCAGCAGGGTCCCGTGCAGTTGCTCCCAGTTAACCTCGGGGGAGTCGCCAACCACCGTGCAGGTCGCCCCGGCAGCACAGGCGGCGGAGACAGGGCCGCCCGGCTCGCGGCGGGAATCGAGTCCCCCAGAGGAAGCTGCTCGGCCACTGCAAAGGGAAGGATCAGGCAGTCCAGAATACCGTGCCTACGCTGCACTTTATCCCACGTCGCGATAGCGCAAGCCTGGACCACTGACAATCATTGCTGGCTATCAAGCACGCAAACGCCGAGAGTATGCCGACGCTTCTCTCCATCCTGGCACTAGGTCTCCACCCGCCGCACCAGCCTTGTCAGGGCTTGTCACGCATGGGCTAAATAGAAACCTAATTGATTCAAGGCCGCAGCAGGAATCGGACCCAGGTTGGTCGCTTTTATCCGGTAGGTGGTCTAGCCCTCGTCCTCCACAGACTGGACCTGGTCTATCTCCCGCTGATGTGCAGCGGCTTTGCTGGAGAGTGTCCCCCCACAGTCCGGCCAGACCACGCCCTCGCCGCTCGCCTTCCTGGTTGACCGCTTGTGAAAGGCGCCTGATAGCTGGCAGGAGTTGGTCCGCCAGTGGGCCGAACTGCTCCAGGGCCTGCATGCGAGCTTCTAAAGCCGATTGTCCCCGTCCTTGGCTCAGCAATGTTTCCAGGCGAGCGGTGAGGGCCATTTGCTCCTGCCCATGGTCTTGCAAGTCCTGTTACAGGCGGCAGCGCTGGATCAAGGTCTCGCGCTATGCCGCCATCCAGTTAGCGACTGCGGAGGTAGCTCGGAGACGAGCAGCCGCCCCAGCCCCAGTCCATCGACTTCCGCTCCGCCACATACGTGCGGAGCGTCCCGGTGATGGCTGAGCTATGCGCTTGCCTTGTCGTGCCGCTTCAGGAGCGCGCGAACGTCTTGACGATACTCAACGGACGCCACTGGGACAAAATTCGCCCCAGCCTCTCCTCCACTCTCCGACGTAAGTTGGTGAGCCGTGCTCATCGGGGGTCCCTCCCATTTCAGATCGACCCATACATGCCCCGGACCCTGCTCTTGCTTTTAAAATTCTCGCATAACGCGTTTCAGCATCATCAGGTGACGCATATGCGTGCAGCTCAAGTGGCTGTCCGGAGCTCATGGCTAGCACCCTGCTGGCTGCGTCTTCCAAAAGCCGCAGAACAACCGAGGAGCCGCTTATCCAATCAAATGAAGTTCAGCAGGCCCGGATCACGTCCTAGCTCCACCCAGAGTCATACCGGTATGACCATGTGGCAACTGCCGGTCGGGCTAGCGATTGTGATCGTCCACCATACTGTGCAGGTACCTCCAATGGCCCGAAGTTTTCACCCCGTCCGACGACACTCCTGAGCGATTGTGCCGAGGACGCTGTCAGGGCGGAAGCCATTAAACATGGGGCGACAGATCCGTTAGCCAGCCAGGCCAGCAGAAAACGTGAGAAGGAGACGCCCGCGGCTCTTCCTCCTCGTATTCCAGACGCCCGGAACCCATGATCGTCTCAATCACGCCCGCCCGATCGGTCCTAAAGTCCTCAACTCAGGAGTTGCACCTCGCATAGCGCAGTGAATAGCCGTGCTGGCGGAGAAATTCCGAGTTTCTGCTGAACGTCAGGAGCAGGCGGTTCAAATGAACGTCTGGCATGACCGTCATCAGTGCCAGA
>NZ_WBSL01000030.1 GCF_009377345.1 Deinococcus terrestris
GAAACCGTCTTCTCCCAACTGGTGGAAGCCCACATCCGCTCCGTTCAGACCAAGACGCTCGCCTCACTTCGCTTCCGTGTCGTCCTAGCCGTTCTCGCTCACAACCTCGCCCAGCCCTAAACGGGGTGCAGTATATAAAATGCCTTTTCCCCCCATTCCCACTTCTTAAGCTCCTTCGCCCCAGCACAGGCCGCAGCCCCAGACGGTGGGGTTGGGCGGGGCGGGGTGGGTACTAGGACCGTAACGATTACAGGGAAGGGGCGGACACCTAATTGGCGTCCGCCCCCTCTCCCATGTTGGCTTTAGTTGCTAGCGGGCGCCGTACCAATGCGCGACCACACGATGACCGTGAAGCCGCCGCGCTCGTAGACGCGCAGTTCGTAGGTCTGGCCGCCCTGGGTGAAGATGCGGCTCTCACCCTCGGGCAGCCCGGCCAGACCGGTAGCCGTGGTGCCGGTGCCCGCAGCGGTGTCGGTCGCGGCCGTGTCGGTGGCCGCCGCGTCGGTACCGGTGGCCGTGTCCGTGGTGCCGGTCGCGGCGGTGTCGGTGCTCGTGGTGCCGGTCGCCGCGGTGTCAGTGCCCGTGGCAGCGGTGCCGGTGGTCGCCGTGCCTGCCGCAGCAGTGTCGGTGGTCCCGGCGGCGGCATCGCCCGTGGTGCCCGTCGCCGCGTCGGTGCCCTCGGCAGCGGCAGCCCCTGCGTCAGCGCCGTCCGCCGCCGCGAATCCGGCGGTGGTAAAGGCCTGCACGATCTGGTCGATGGAGCCCGTCACCGAGCCGCGGTAAACCACGCCGCCGCCCAACACGGTCGAGAAGGTCTTGACCAGCGTGGCGTCCTGAAGGCCGGGGATCGTGATCGTGGCTTCCCCGATGGTCAGGGTGGCCTCCTGCGAGACGACCGGCGCCGGGGTTTCTTCGGTGGCCGGGGGCGTGGCAGGCGGGGTCTGCTCCTGGGCGAGGGCGGTGCCCAGCCCCATCAGCAGCGCGGCGGTCAGCAGGCTCAAACGTCCGATGTTCTTCATAGCGATACCCCCAATGATGCGGTCCTGCGGCGTGACAAAGGTCCGAAACGAAAACAGTTCTACAGTTGGTTCCCGCGTAGCCTAGCATCCCAGATGAGAACCCGCGCAAGTCTCCTCCGCCGGGAACCCTGTCAGAGCATTCATCCAACTTGCCTGCCCGCGCCATCTGTCTTCTCTCAAGGTCAGTTTGGCCCTCCCACACCCGGTCGCTCACGCCCACCGCCTAGCCTTCCCGCATGACCGACAACAGGAATGACAACGAGGCCGAGCGGATGCAGGACGCCTACGCGCAGCGGCAGGAGCACGAGCGCGAGACGGGCAAAACGAGCGCGGGGGGTGCGGGCAGCACCGGCACTCCCGGCAACACCGAGTCGGGTGTGGACACCACCGGGGCCGAGGACGGCGGACCGCGCTCGGGGGTCACCGAAAGCTGAGCGCCGTGGGACGGCAGGGCGAGGGCCGCGTGGATGTTCCCGGCGCGGCCCTCTTCCCTGTTCACGCTACTTCTGGAACAGGTTCAGGTACTCGCCGTAGCCCTGCGCCTCCAGCTCGGCCACGGGTACGAAACGCAGCGCCGCCGAGTTGATGCAGTAGCGCAGGCCGCCTTCCTCCTGCGGGCCGTCCGGAAAGACGTGGCCGAGGTGCGAGTCGGCCTCCAGCGAGCGGACCTCGGTGCGGGCGTAGCCGATCTTGTAGTCGGTGTTCTCCGCCAGAGAGGTGCCTGGCAGCGGGCGGGTAAACGAGGGCCAGCCGCACCCCGCGTCGTACTTGTCGAGGCTGGAAAAGAGCGGCTCGCCCGACACCACGTCCACGTAGAGGCCAGGTTCCTCGTGGTCCCAGTATTCGCCGGTAAAGGCTCGCTCGGTGCCCTCCTGCTGGGTCACCCGGTACTGCATGGGCGTGAGCCGCTGACGCAATTCCTCGCCGCTGGGCTTGATGAAGGGAGGCCGGGCAGGATCGGTGGTCATGGACCGAGTGTAGGGAGAGCGTGCCCTCAGAACTAGGAGCCTTCTTCCGACCCGCAGGAGGAGTGAAGTGTCGCCACCCCCGTTGAGAAAGAGAACGCCCGTTAAGCCACGGGGGACTTGCCAGACGGCGGAGCAGCGGGGGCGCGTGACCCCCTCATACGGTGGCCCGTCCAACTCGCTTCTGAACCGGGAAAGCGCGGACAGGAGAACTCCTTTTCCGGAAACCGTGGTGTTCCTGTTCGCGCTGGGGAAAGGCAGCTCGGGTCGAACCGTTGTGGTCTCCGTCAGGCCAGACTCCGGATGACCCGCCAGCCAAACGTGCCGCACCTCCTTGCTTTGTTTTTTAAAGCAGTGCACACTGGGGGCATGACAGCCTTGACTCCATCCTCTCCGGACAAGTTGCGGGTAGATATCTGGTCGGACATCGCCTGCCCGTGGTGCTACGTCGGCAAGCGGCGCTTTGAGGCGGCCCTCGCGGCCTTTCCCCAGCGCGAACAGGTCGAGGTGGTGTGGCACTCCTTCGAACTTGATCCCTCGGCCCCGGTGCGGCCCGGACAGTCCATGCGGGACATCCTGGCGTCCAAGTACGGGGGCGGCGAGACGCGGGCGCAGGGCATGCTGGACACCATGACCCGGACGGCGGCAGACGAGGGGCTGGACTATCACTTCGGGGAGGTGCAGCCCACCAACACCTTCCAGGCCCATCAGGTCATTCATCTGGCCGCCGAGAAGGGCCTTCAGGATCCCATGAAGGAGCGGCTGCTGCGGGCATTTTTCACCGAGGGCGAGTTCCTGGGGGACCCCGAGGTGCTGGTGCGGCTGGCGGTGGAGGTGGGCCTGGACGCGGGGGAGGTCCGCGCGGCGCTGGCTTCCGGCGACTATGCGTCCGCCGTGCGCCAGGATGAGGCCCAGGCCCGCGCCGTGGGCATCAACGGCGTGCCCTTCTTCGTGCTGGGGGGCAAGTACGGGGTGAGCGGCGCCCAGTCGCCCGACGTGCTGCGCTCGGCGCTGGAACAGGTCTGGCAGGAAACGCACCCCGCACCCCTGACCCTGCTGGGGCAGGACGCCCCCGCCGAGGGCTGCGAGGGCGACACCTGCGCGGTGCCGGGAGCGGCGAACCGGGCCTGACGCGGAGTTGAAAGGGCCGCCTGCTCCGGCCGGGGAGGGCGGCCCCTTTCCTTGCCCTATCTCCGGCGCACCAGCCAGCGCGTCACCATCTGGCTGCCGAAAAAGACGGCGGCGAACAGCAGTGCCCCGGTCGGCTCGCGCACGCCGAAGATCGCCACCCCGCCCAGCAGCGCAACCAGGACCCGCAGGGCCAGCCGCCCGCGTCCGTCGCCCCGCAGGGTCAGGCGCAGCAGCAACACCAGCGCCGCGAGGCCCACACCCAGCACCGCCAGGTCCAGGGGATCACGGCGCAGCCCCCAGGTCACCCCCAGAAGGGCGGCGGCCAGCAGTGCCCCGGCCAGTGGCGCCGCCCCCCGCATCATTCACTCCAGAGGTCGCAGCGGTGCTCCTGGTCGAAGGAGGTGGTGCCCGCGATGCGGCCCGGCTGGAAGGTCTGGACCGTGCCGCCGGGGGAAGCGAAGGGGGCCCACACAGGCAGGCCCGCGCCGTTGGGATTCCCGGTGCGGGCGAAGTTGCCCCAGTAGGCGCGGATAGTGCGGGCGAGGTCGGCCTGCGCGGGCGTGAACTGCGCGGGGCTGGCGAGGCCCGTGAGCGGCGTGCCGAACACGCTGACGAGTTCGCCCGCGTGGTAGGCGCCGTAGTCAGGAATGGCCGCGCTGGGCTTCAGGACGCTGGGCGCGTCGCGGTCACGGAACTCGTAGGCGTAGACGGGCGTGAAACGGGCGAGGTCGCGGATGATCTCGGAGCTGGGGCAGGCGAAGACCCCGTCGGTCACCAGGGCGGAGGCGGTCAGCCCCACTGTGGGGTAGTCGCGCGTCGGGTAGTTGGCGAGGACCCGCAGCGTGTTCCAGCCTTCCAGTTGGCCCACCAGCAACCAGAACTGCCACAGGGGAATGTCCCGCCCGTCGCGTCCGAACGGCGCCACGAACAGCGTGCCCTCGTCGAGGTTGGTGCCCATCAGGGTGGGTACGCGGTTCACTTGCCCGCTCCCAAAGACCTCCTGCGGCGAACGGGGCAGTACCCCGTCCCCGTACACGGGCGGAAAGGAGATGAAGGCCAGGCCCGGCGTCTCGGTGGTCAGCAGCCGCTCGGCGGGAACGGCCCGCAGGCAGGCGGCGCCCGCGTCCGGGCAGTTCAGGGTGCGGGCAAACGCCGCGCCCGTCTTCAGCGCGTCCGCGAGCGGGCTCAGGACGATGTCCGGTGTGCAGGGGCCGCTCTGAATGATTGCCTTGTCGAAGAGGCCCGCCGCCAGGGGCGAGGCGAGCTGGTTGCAGATGCTCATGCCGCCCGCCGACTCCCCGAACACGGTGACATTGGCGGGGTCTCCCCCAAAGGCCGCGACGTTGTCGCGCACCCAGCGCAGCGCCGCCTGTTGATCGAGCAGGCCGTAATTCCCCGCGCCCTGGTTCCCCACCAGCCCCGGCGCGGCCAGAAAGCCCAGCGGCCCCAGGCGGTAGTTGATCGTGACCACGACCGCGCCCTGCTCGCGGGCCAGCACCCGACCGTCGTAGTCGCTGCCTGCGCCGCTGCGAAAAGAACCGCCGTGAATCCAGACCATGACGGGAGCGCGGTTCGCATTGGCCGGGGCGTTGACGTTCAAGTAAAGGCAATCCTCACTGCCGCGCGTGGGACCGTCACCCAGGGCCGAGCGCTGAAGGCACACGTTGCCGGGCCGCGAGGCGTCGCGGTCTCCCACCCAGATGGCGGGAGGCTGGGGCGCGCGCCAGCGCCGGTCCCCGGTGGGCGGCGCGGCATAGGGGATGCCCTGCCATACCCGCACCCCGCCTGCCTCGCGGCCCACGAGCGTCCCGGTCCGGACCTGGGCACGGACGGGCGTACCGGGCGCGGCTGACGGCGCGGACTGGGAGGTCGGGGGAACCGTGGGCGCGGCCGTGTCCTGGGCGTGGGCCACCGTGAGCAGCGCGGCAGTCAGCAGGGTGAGGGTGCGGATCATGCCCCAGCGTAGGGGGCGCGGCGGCGCCAAACATGGGGCGGAAATTGAGGCCGGGTTGGGATCAGGCCGGATTGGGTGTCAGACCGGGAGAGGCGGCGGGTGCCTCGCCGTCGTCGTCCGGAAAGGCAGGCGAGGAGAGGGTGCCCCCCTGCAAGATGGTGACGAGTTCCTCACCGCTCAGCGACTCGCGCACGATCAGTTCGTCAGTCAGGCGGTGCAGCACATGCAGGTGCTCGCGCAGCAGCCCCACGGCTCGCTCGTACTGCCCGTTCAGAATGCGGGCCACCTCCGCGTCAATGCGCTCGGCGGTATGGTCGCTGTAGACGCCCTGCTGCGGGCCGTATCCCAGAAAGCCGCCGCTCTCCTGCGCGAGCGCGAGCTGCCCGACTTCTGACATGCCCCACTCGGTCACCATGCGCCGGGCCAGCCCCGTGGCCTGCTGAAAGTCACTCGCCGCGCCCGTGGTGACCTCCCCGGTGGCGACTTCCTCGGCGGCGTGCCCGGCGAGCGCCACGCAGAGACGGTCGAGCAGCGCCGCGCGGGTGTGGTGCATCCGGTCTTCCGGCGTGTAGAGCGCCGACCCCAGCGACCGCCCACGCGGCACGATGGTGAGCTTGTGGGCCTTGTCCGCGTGGGGCAGGAGCTGTGCGGCGAGGGCATGGCCGACCTCGTGGTAGGCCGTCACCCGCCGGTCGGCTTCCCGCACTACCAGCGAGCGGCGTTCGGGTCCCATCAGCACCCGGTCCCGCGCTTCTTCCACATCCCGCATCACGATCTTCGACCGCCCTGACCGAGCCGCCCCCAAAGCCGCCTCATTCAGCAAGTTCTCCAGATCCGCCCCCACCATCCCCGCCGTCCTTCTGGCGATGACCCCCAGGTCTACACTGGGGTCCAGCGGCTTTTTGCGGGCATGAATGCGCAGGATCATCTCCCGCCCCCGCACGTCGGGGGCGTCCACCACCACCTGACGGTCGAAGCGGCCCGGACGCAGCAACGCGGCGTCCAGCACGTCGGGGCGGTTGGTGGCGGCCAGGATGATGACCTCCTGCCCGGAACCGAAGCCGTCCATTTCCACGAGCAGTTGGTTGAGGGTCTGTTCGCGTTCGTCGTTGCCGCCCTGG
>NZ_WBSL01000031.1 GCF_009377345.1 Deinococcus terrestris
GTGGGGCCGCCTGGAGGCGGTCGCGGTAGTCATCGGGCAACAGGATGAGGGGCGTCACGGGGTGGGCATGCGTGCCCGCCTGGAGCTGCCCCTGTTCGCCGCGCTGTACGTCGCTGGTATAGACCGTGTGCTTGCCGCTGAGGTCGCGCATGACGCTCAGGACGGCGGCGCGGGAACGGGTAGACATGTCCTTGCTGTAGAGCGGGTAAGCGTCCAAAGCAGGCAGGGAAAGGCGCAGCATGACCAACGGGCCGTAGGCGTCATACATCCCGTTCAGGTGCCGCAGGCGGGCGTGGTGCTTGCGGGTGACCGGCGGGGGGTAGCCGTCGTGGGTCTCCAAGTGAGCCTGGAGCATCGGGTACACGTCGCGCTGGTCCGGTGCAAGGTCAAGGCGTCGGTCATGCGCCCGTGCGGTCAGCGCCTTGCTGTAGGCGAGGTCCGACAGGTAGGCGTCGCGCAGGACGCCCCGCGTCCGTAGGTGGTCGCGGGCGCGTCGGCGTGGGGGGCTGTAGGTCGCGTGGGCAGTGTCGCCGCTCCACATCGTCAGTCGCCCCGCTCAGTCTGGTCCGGTGGCCGGTGGAGGCGCACTTGCCGGAGACCGTCCGGGGTCCGGGATACCTCCAGCGCCACACGCTCAGTCGTAAACGGCGGGAGGCGGTCGGCGTCGGGCGTGTCGGCGACCAGCTCCGGGTCATGGTGGCCGTGGCGCTCCACAAAGGCCAGGAGCGCGTCGGCGGTGATTCGGTAGGCCGTCCGACCGGGACCGAGGCGCACGGCGGCGAGGTGGCCGCGGGTGATGAGGTTGGTCACCGTGCGCGTGGAGCAGGCCAGCAGCTCCGCGGCGGTCGCCGTATCCAGGAGCGTCCCTTCACCGAGATGGAGGGACGCGGGCGGGGGGTTGGGGTGGGTGAGCGCGGTGGAAGCGGTCATGGAGACATTCTACCACGGTCTTTCTGTCATTGCCGTAATCAGTCCCCACAAACACACAAGATTCTGTCGGTCAGGGGTCCGACCGGGCGTCCGCATACGAGTTTGGGTGCTTGCTGGGAGCTGCGACGGCTACAGTTCAATAGTGGACATTTCCGACTTGGTGGCAGCTATAGAGCGTCAAACTGCGGTTTTAGAAGAGATTAGAGACTCTCTGGACACAACTCAGTCCATTCTCAACTCTATAGATACGGCAGTCTTCGCCATTAAGCTGGATGTTAAGACTATTGATTCCCAGACTTTTGAGGCGGAATACTCCCTTAAAAGCATAGTCGCAGACATAGACTCTATTAAGTCCGACATATCTTCGATTGGCTTTGACGTCGCCGCTATGGGATGAGTCTCAACTGCTTAATCGCTTAGCTAACAAAGCACCGGGAGACCGGAGGTCGGGCCATTCGGCGAGGTCAGCCTGGAGGCGGGCGAGCTGTGCGGCCAGCGCCTGGAGGCCGTGGCGACCCTCCACCTCCGCTTCCCACGCCTGCCAGATGAGGCGGCAGTACCAGCGCCGGGAGTGCTGGTCGCCGAGCGCGTGGGCGACCGTGGAGGCCATGACGCCGACCAGGGCGGGCCGCTTGCTGGGGTGGGCGTCGCGCATCAGGGGCAGCATGTAGACCACGTCCTGGAGCGTGCTGGGGCCGCTGCAAGGGTCAGAGACTAACGGGGGACTGGTCTGTCCTGGAGTAACGGCCCATGCCCGGAGGGTAGATATCCACTCCTCTGGAGGTTTTTGGTCTGACCCTTGCAAAGCCGACCACGCTGTCCGACCCGCGGCGCGGTCAGCGTCCAAGTCCCGGTATTGGTGGGAGAGGTCGGCATGGGTCAGGTGGGCGCGGTGCCCTGCCTGGAGGGTCACGGCGTACAGGGTGCCGTCGCTGCGGGTCATCCCCTTACTGGTCGTGAAGTGGGCGCGGGCGTCTACCAGTCCCGCCTCCCGGAGCGCCTGAGTCCAGCGCCACACGGTGACCACATGGCAACCGAGAGCCGCGGCGAGCAGCTCCTGGGGCTGGTGGAGCGTGACCTGGGAAGGCGTGACCCGGTACCCGCGGGCGGCGACCGTCGCCACGCCGACCCCGTGGAGCAGCTCCAGCAACCGGCGAGGGCCACGGGCCAGGGCGGAGAGGTCGGTCACGGTCTCCAGCGGCGCACAGGAGGGCCGTGGAGGGGGGGGCGGGGCCGGGTGAGCGGGAGAGAGCCGCACGGCGACCACCGACGGCATGGAGGGCCGCGTGGTCGCCGTGGGCGTAGGCGAGGTCAGGCTGGAGGCCGTGCTGGTCGGGCTGGTGCCAACAATGGCAGCGTGGAGACGGGCGAGAGTTGCGGAGAGCCTAGAGGAATGTGTGGTCAAGGGATGTACACGCCTTCCCCAGAGCGCATACACTGAGCTTGCTTAGGGCTGGGGCGTGTATGCGTCCCGGTTTTTCTTTTGGCCCGACTCTACAGCACGCGGGCAGGGCGCAGGGGCGGCATCAGATTGCTTGGGCTGGTCAGCGCAACGCCTGAGCCAAGAATAGACGCCCGGTAGTGGCCTTTGAGTCTGCCAATTCGATGTACAAGTCAGCAAAGATGTTGCTGTAATCGCCAACTGGGGTACGGCAGAAATGACCAACAGCGACATTAGCCATTCTCAAAGCCGTAAAGAATTCGATGTTGGCGGTGAATGAAGTAGTCGACCTATTGGTGTTGTCACCACTCTTATCTAAGTAGCTGCTAATCCTCTCTGTGAAAGCACGCTGAGTGTCTATGCCCGTTCGCAGCCTTGCCCGAATAGCGTCACAGTTTTGCGTAGACGGCGTCCCCTCAAATAGAAAATTCGACACATCCAAAACTAGCCGCCGCGTATCCAATTCCATACGCGTAAGTTCGGTGTTGGTCGGCATGGTCTGAGCCGAGGCGACCGTCGACACGGCCAGGACCCCCACACTAAGCATCGTCTTCATAGTCTCAAGGTATCCCTGCCTAGGAACCTTTGCAGCAAATTTTGCGGCTCATAGCAGCTTCTCAGCCGTGAGGCGGTATTCGTCGCCGACCCGCTCCAGGAGGCCATATCGGACCAGGGCCGCGACGGTGCGGGGGTCTACGGTATCGGCGACCTCGCCGACCACGTCGAACAGCTCCGCGGTCTCGCCTGTCCGACCACCAGGGCGCACGCGGAGCCGCTCGCCGCGCTCCAGCGCCTCCACCAGATTCTGGTGATTGGGCTGGAGCTTCTTGGGGCGCTGAGGGGCCGCTGGAGCCTCCGCGGGGGCGGGGGCCGGTTCAGAGGCCAGGGCCGGGGTTGCCGGGGTGCTGCCGTGGCTCTGGGAGGCAAGCAGCAGTCGGCGGAGGTCGGCGACCTCATCCCGGAGGGCGCGGAGTTCCTCCAGCACGGTCTCCAGGTTGCTGTGGGGCGTAGGGCGGTCGTGGCGGAGGGGGAGGTCCCGCCCGTCGCGCAGGGCGGTCAGCGCCTCCACCGTGGAGAGGCCGGGGTGGTCCCGCATCAGGGCGGCGGCGTGTTGGACGCGCTCCACGGCGACCGGCGGGAAGACGCGGTGCTTGCTGTTGCGGGGGTCCGGTGGCAAGGGCGCGTCGGTGAAGACCGTGTCATAGGCCGTCGCCATGCGCCGGACGGTGCGGTCGGACACATCGAGCAGCTTTGCCAGCCTGCCGGGAGTCATGTAGTCGCCGTTCATGGGGTCAGCTTACCGGACACGCGGTCGGACGCATGACCGGTCATGCGGTCGGACACGGAGCTAGAATGTCCGGCGATAATGCCAATTATCATCGGAGGCGACCCCGTGACCACGAAAACTACCGACCAAACCACCCTCCCGCCCCTGCCTGACCCGCGGGCCATGAATGGAGTCCGACACGGGATTCTCTCGGAGCTGGTGCCCGCCTGGGAGCGTGAAGGGTACGCGGCGCATGCGCGGGCCATTCGGGAGAGCGTCGGCGCGACCGACTACCTCCAGGAGCGCCTCGCCGACCGAGCCGCGCTTGCGCTGTGGAGGTTGGACCGGGTCGCCCGCTGGGAGGCCGCGGAGCTGGAAGCCGACCACAGGCGATTCCATGACCGACTCAGGAGCAAGGTGGTCACGTTCGGCCTACCCGACGTGGAGTCCGCCCCTGTGGATGCCCTGAGCCTCCGCGACAGCCTCGCCGCGCTTGCCCGCATGACGGGGGAGACCGAGGCCGCGCTGGTGCGTGACCTGGAGACCGTGGAGCTGGTCGCCGCCGACCGAGACCGGGAGGCGCAAGCGTGGGAGGCCATGCGGGAGGGTGACCTGGAGCGCCTGACCACCGACCAGGTGGAGGTCGTGGGCGTGCCCTTGCTTGCCGACCTCCAGAATGAATGGGACGCCGACCCCGCCCGCCTCGCCCGCCTCATGTGCGGCGGGAAGGCCAGCAAGCAGGACGCTCAGGCGGTCGCCGACTGGGATTGGACCGTGGAGCCTCAGGAATTGCCGCCGCTGGTCGCGGAGGCGGTCCGACTTGCCGGGTCGGAGGCGTGGTCGGCGTGGCTATTGCGCCAGCAGCTCAAGGCCAGCCGGGAGGCTCAGCAGCTCCGCGCTGTGCTTGCCCGCTTGCCGGACCTCATGCGCCAGGAGTTGCTCCAGGCGACCGAGCCGGACACCAAGCGGCTTGAGAAGGTCGCCCGCTACGAGGCGCACCTGGAGCGGGTCCTGTATCGGGCGCTCCGGGAGTTGCAGGCCATGAAGGACGCCGACCAGCCCGACCTCGCCGACCCTGCCCAGTCCAGCCTCGCCGCCGCTGCGACCATCCAACCGGACAGGTGGCCGGACACCCCACAATGAATAACGCCCGCTTTATACAGCGGGCGCGGGTGGAGCGGCGACACGGTCAGGATACCATACTTCACAGTTTTGCCGTACCAGACGCGGTTTTCTCCGGACAGTTTTTCGTGCGCCGAGTCGATATGTCGCCCCTTTGTGCATATCGCTGATTCCTGGGGTCTGGTCGCGGGTCTCACTGCGGTCACCCTGTCTGCTTCAGCCCCGCGTCGGTGGCCGCTCCGGTTCCTGACGTTGCTTCGGTCTCCGCCCGCGTCCCTGCCGGTCATGGGTGGGAGTTGGACGCTTAAGTAGAGAGGAGCGGCAGGACGTTCTTGCTCCAGCCGAGCTTCACGGGCTGGTTTTTCTGGGCGAGGCGGCGCAACTCATCCTCCAGGGCTTGCAAGTAGACCGGGCTATTGGGGTTATCGAGCCGACCATCAGGGTGACGGGTAACGTACCGGGCGACTGCCTCCCGGTCATCCGCAGTCGGCAGGATGACGACCCCGTGGGCGGCATGGCGGGGTAGTTCGGTGCCGCCTCCAGAGCCATGTGGGGCCGCCTGGAGGCGGTCGCGGTAGTCATCGGGCAACAGGATGAGGGGCGTCACGGGGTGGGCATGCGTGCCCGCCTGGAGCTGCCCCTGTTCGCCGCGCTGTACGTCGCTGGTATAGACCGTGTGCTTGCCGCTGAGGTCGCGCATGACGCTCAGGACGGCGGCGCGGGAACGGGTAGACATGTCCTTGCTGTAGAGCGGGTAAGCGTCCAAAGCAGGCAGGGAAAGGCGCAGCATGACCAACGGGCCGTAGGCGTCATACATCCCGTTCAGGTGCCGCAGGCGGGCGTGGTGCTTGC
>NZ_WBSL01000033.1 GCF_009377345.1 Deinococcus terrestris
GGGTCGCTCGCAGGGGACCTCGGAGGCATCGACCGCGACAATGCTGTACACGATCTGTGCCTCCCGAAACACACGCTGCTTGGGCATCTGGAACTGTTGGCTGGCGATCAGGGCGGCTTCGACCCGTTCCACCGTGCGGTGCACGGTGTCTCATGAACGCCCCAGTCATCGCCCAGGTGCGCGAAGGTGCGGTATTCGCGCCAGAATTCCAAGGTCAGCAGCAGTTGTTCCGCGACGCTGAGTGCGGCTGGACGGCCAGATTTCTTCTTCTGTGCTTCCCGCTCTGCGAGGACCGCCTCCATCTCGGCGAAGGTTTCGGGATAGACCCCGGTACGTCGCCGGAACTGCGTGCGATTCATCCGCATTGTGCGTGCTAGACGGTCTTGCTCCATCCCACTAGCTTACTCCGCGACTTTCGCAAGAGGTCTACTGTTTCTTGAACAGTGGACTGTCCGATCCCCCCACTGAGCTGTTGAGGTGCCAAATGATCGTCTACAGGATTCAAGCGAAGGGTTTTAATGCCCTGCGGCGTCGGGAAATACATGACGTTGTCTTCCAACTCGCTCAACGACGAGACGCCGAGCTTGGTGAGCATCTGCTGGACATGTGGTGTCCGTTCCAACGCAGCTTGAGCCTGAGCTAATTGAGCCTGCACTTCAGGGGAATTAAAGGAGGGGACGACCGCTGCCGGCACTGGCGCCTGGTAGCCGCAGGCTACCAGGCTGACACTGGCAAATGCTGTTCCAACAAGACGTTTCATATGCTCACTCCTAAGGCAAGAGGACGAGGAGGCGTTGGATGTAGTTCAAAACCAGTGTAGATGCTGCGCGAGGATCATGTTACCTTACATGCTAGGCATTAGCTTCACTCAAGTTTAAGACAAATGTTGCAAAATCATATCACGAGTGTGACCTATCTTCCTGACATGACTTCGGTATTTTGCTGTTGTCATGGCCCATTTTTAGGACGATGATTTTGCTGAGGATGCCTGACCATCAACCAGAAGTCTTTTCTCGCATGCAGAATCCGTAAAGTTTACTCCCAGACGCTTTCGAGCTGCCCTCGGCTAAGCCCTAAACGGGGTTGTTATTTTACCCAATTCGGAGAGGTCTTTAACTTCATCAAGTTGAGTCTTACTCCAATACTCTACCCCCTCACTCGTACTTTGAGAGATGTAAGAGCTGGCTTTGCTTGTTGTCCACATAAAACCAGAAACAGTCATGCAAGTACCAATGTCGCTATGGATCGTTCATGAAAACCTCCGGTGCAACTATAGAAGTTCATGTGTGATTGACTCATGACCCCGTTTAGGGCTTGTGTTGATGGGAAGAAAGTTCGTCCAGCACGACGATGAGCTGAATGGCTTGGGGGATGAGGGGCTATGGACGATGTGCCTTCCCTGACCTGGGTCGGCTGATCGGTCAGCACCTGCCCTCCATTTCTAGCAGGACTTTGTCAGTCTGGGGCGGCGCTCAGCCGCCCCTCGCCGTGGTGACCGATTCTGGCGGGCGTGCCTGTCCCCCGGTACTGCTCCAGAAAAACCTTCAAGCGGCATTGCGAGACTTCGCCGTCTCCAGCAGCTTAGCCCAGGGGCAGGCGTAGCCCAAAGCTGAATGGAGCCTGACCTGGTTGTACCAGTCACGGAATCGG
>NZ_WBSL01000035.1 GCF_009377345.1 Deinococcus terrestris
GGTGGAGCTGACGAATGACCGCACGACGCCCTAAACTGTGGTGGAGACGGTATCTAGCCATACCGTCTCCATTTTTTCGCGTCTCCACGCTGCCCGAAGCCGTGTCACTCAAGCCCTAAACGGCGTAGAAAGAGATTTAAAAGAGAGTATGTCCGCTTCGGTAAAGGAAAAGGTATCTGGGTCGGGATTTGATTTATCTCGCTCTAATGGAGAAAAGCTTACTGTAGAGGAGAAAGCCGACGTAGTAAAAAGAGGCCAGGAGGTAGTTAACTCGGTCCAAATACAAAGAATGAGCGAAGTCATTGCGCTTTTAGATCAAGACATCCTTACGGATGAGCAAAAAATATATTATATTACCATTGATAGGTTAGACGAAGATTGGATAGAGGATAAGCTACGATATCAGATGCTTCAGGCTTTTCTTGAAACTGTCAGAGATATAAACAATAGAATTAGACATGTCAAAGTCATCCTCGCCCTCAGGGACGATTTAGTTGTTAGAACATTCAGAATGACGCGGAACCCGGGCTATCAAAGTGAAAAGTATAAAGCTCTCTATTTAAACATCACATGGAGCAGGGACGAATTAGAAAAAATGTTAGATCTTAGAATAAGCGCTATGATTAAAAGGCAGTTCACCAGTGAGCCGCTTACTTTACGAGAAATCCTGCCCGAATCTACGTCGAAACTTGATTACGTCAAATATTTCCTTGATAGAACTTTATTAAGGCCAAGAGATGCAATAATGTTTTTTAATGAGTGCATCAAAAAATCAGAGGGACGGAGAAGGATAAGTAGAGAGGCTTTGGTGGATGCAGAAATCATTTATTCTAACAACCGTCTAGACGCACTTTCTGATGAATGGGTCTCCGATTACCCGAATTTGCGGGACTACGCAATGATCTTGCAGCAAATGCCAAAAAACTTTAAGATATTTGAAGTGAAGGAAAAAATAGATGAGAGATGCGTCGCAGTATTTGCTAGAAAGAAGCACACTTCTGACGACCTCCTGCACAATTTGGCGGTGGACAAATATGCCGCAAATGAATACGATCTAGCCTATGATCTGATATCAGTTCTTTTCAAAACCGGAGTGGTAGGTTTAAAGCGATATTCAGGACAGAGCGTAAAATGGTCTTTCCTTGGAGAGGAAATACCCGATAGCGATATAAGCGACGACACCTATGTTGAAGTTCACCCCGCCTTTTACAAGGCCCTGGGATTATAGAACGCCATTCTTAGTAAGTACCGCCGCCGACCTCATATCCTAAGTGCATAGGATACGCCTCTCTAGGGGTCAAAAGCGGCGAGGAAGTCTGGGAAGGCTCGTCCAGCGCCATGTTGAGGCTTGCTGAGCACGGCACGAAGGGTATCCAGGCCACGCCTGAAGAGGCTTTTTGGCGGGTAGCCGTG
>NZ_WBSL01000036.1 GCF_009377345.1 Deinococcus terrestris
TTACTCCAGGACCTTGGTGACGACGCCGGCGCCGACGGTGCGTCCGCCTTCACGGATGGCGAAGCGCAGGCCTTCTTCCATGGCGATGGGCTTGATCAGGTCCACCGTGAAGGTCACGTTGTCCCCGGGCATCACCATCTCCACGCCCTCTTGCAGCTCCACCACGCCCGTCACGTCCGTCGTGCGGAAGTAGAACTGAGGACGGTACCCGCCGAAGAAAGCGCTGTGACGTCCACCCTCGTCCTTGCTCAGCACATACACACTGGCCTCGAACTTGGTGTGCGGCTTGATGCTGCCCGGCTTGGCCAGCACCTGTCCGCGCTCCACGTCGTCGCGAGCGACGCCGCGCAGCAGCACGCCCACGTTGTCCCCCGCCATGCCCGAGTCCAGCAGCTTGCGGTGCATTTCGATGCCGGTCACCGTGGTCTTCTTGGTGTCACGCAGCCCGATGATCTCGACTTCGTCCTGCACCTTGACCACACCGCGCTCGACGCGGCCGGTGGCGACGGTGCCGCGACCGGTGATGGTGAACACGTCCTCGACGGGCATCAGGAAGGTCTTGTCGGTGTCGCGCTCGGGGGTGGGGATGTACGAGTCGATGGCGTCGAGCAGTTCCCAGATGTTGTCGACCCACTTGTTCTCGCCGCGGGCGGTCTTGGGGTTGGCCTGCAGGGCTTCGAGGGCCTGCAGGGCGCTGCCCTTGATGACGGGGAGGTCGTCACCGGGGAACTCGTACTTGGAGAGCAGCTCGCGCACTTCCATCTCGACGAGTTCGAGCAGTTCTTCGTCGTCGACCATGTCGACCTTGTTCATGAACACGACGATGTAGGGCACGCCGACCTGACGGGCGAGCAGGATGTGCTCGCGGGTCTGGGGCATGGGGCCGTCGGCGGAGCTGACGACCAGGATGGCGCCGTCCATCTGGGCTGCGCCGGTGATCATGTTCTTGACGTAGTCGGCGTGGCCGGGGCAGTCGACGTGCGAGTAGTGACGGGTGGGGGTGTTGTACTCGACGTGGGAGGTGTTGATGGTGATGCCGCGGGCCTTTTCTTCGGGGGCCTTGTCGATCTGGTCGTAGGCCAGGGTTTCGATGGTGGGGTCCATCGCAGCGGCGGTGAAGGTGATCGCGGCCGTCAGGGTGGTCTTGCCGTGGTCGACGTGCCCGATGGTGCCCACGTTCACGTGGGGCTTGGTCCGCTCAAACGTTCCTTTTGCCATGTTCTGTTCCTCC
>NZ_WBSL01000037.1 GCF_009377345.1 Deinococcus terrestris
CTCAGGAGTTGCACCTCGCATAGCGCAGTGAATAGCCGTGCTGGCGGAGAAATTCCGAGTTTCTGCTGAACGTCAGGAGCAGGCGGTTCAAATGAACGTCTGGCATGACCGTCATCAGTGCCAGAGCAGCACACGCCTCCAGGGTCATCCCGGTCTCTCGGTGCAGGATGGCCAGTGTCCAGGCCAGGAACACCAGCAGGACCCAGCGATCCAGGCCCACAGCAGTTCGCAATGCGAACTGCGCCAGACCAAACTGGTGCTTGCCCTCCTTGAAGAACGATTCCTCACTCCACCGCTTTGCCCCCTCGGCGACCACCTCGTCGCCTTCCATCAGTTCCGAAGAAACCGCGTGAAACACCCGGTCTCCACGGTCGACGCGACCCAGCACCAGCGGGTCATGCGGCCAGTTCTTCAATTCGATGTAGCCTCCATGCGGACAGTCAGCCACCGTGACCTCGCCTGGGTGCATCGTCCGCCGGGTTGACCGAACGCCCACCACAAACTCGAAGCCCAGCTGCCTGACTTCATCCAGGAAGACAGCGGATTCGAATCCGCTGTCTGCTAACACGCGAATCCGGAATCGACGACGGATCGCGTCTGGGACGGTTCGCAGAAGTTCTCGTGCCAGAGTCACTGGGGTCGCTGTCCCCTTGCCCCGGTAGACCCGGTACCCCACGGGAAACTTCACCGCTCCGTATTCGGCGAACAACACGACCAGATGGATGCCGTGAACCTCGTTATAGACGCGAACGAAGGGCAGCGTGCTGCCCTTTTTTTCGATGCTGGTCAGGTCGACACTCAGCCGCAGGAGTGGGCGGTGTTTTCGTCGGGCCGCGACAAGCAGCGCGTCCCACTGGGCGCGCTGCAAGATGGCCCAACCCTGTGCCGTATCCCAGGGGTACTCGTTCAGGAGGCGGCTCAGCGCACTTTTGCTGACCAACTCAGCGCGGTGCAACGCCGTTTTGGTGGCAGTGTCCAGGAACATCGACAGCGCAGCCTCCAGGCTGCGCTGTTGGTAGGACGTGGTTGGAACGGCCAGGAACTCATCTGCCAGAATGCGGACGCGCTCCCCCAGAATCTGTGACGTAGACACTCCCAGATTTTCTCGGCTGGGAGCGCTTCCCCGTCGTTATGCAGGTGCAACTCCTGAG
>NZ_WBSL01000038.1 GCF_009377345.1 Deinococcus terrestris
GCCAGGACGATGTGCTCCTTGGTGTCCGTCGGCCACTTTTTCCGTTGCTTTCCCATAATTTCCCTCCAGCGTGCCCGACCCTCGCAAGTGGGCGGGTGATTTTGGAAGGATTTTCTGGAGCATTACCAGATGATCGTGCCGAACCGCAAGAACCGGAAGCGGAAAACGCAAGATGGACGCCCGCTGCGCCGCTATAAGCGGCGCTGGAAAGTCGAGCGCACCATCGCCTGGTTGCAGTCCTTCCGCCGGGTCCGCACCCGTGACGAGCGGAAAGCCCAGAACTTCCTGGGCTTTGTTCAACTCGCCTGCATCCTCATCCTGCTGCGTCAAATTTCCGGATGACTTCTCGGCAGGTGACCTCCACGGCCCGGTGCAACAACATCATCGAACAATCACACCGATCCACACGCCGACACGAGCGATCTCAGCAAGGATTTAGGCAGCGGAAACGCGCTCAAGAATTCCTCAGTTTGCAGGCCCGGATCACCAACCTTCATCATCATTCCCGCGTCAGCGTCACTACCGCCACCGAGGAAATAACCAGAGCACAGCGTTCCAGACGTGGTCAGCCGTCGCGGCAGGGGTGGTCTGAAGTTCAGACCACCCCTGCCCTCACCCTGCCGTGACGCCAATTAAGGCAACACAACCGGGCTGAATGTTATTCAGGGGTAACAACGGGCGTATTGATTCGCTCAACCGTCCGGCCATCATAAAACCAGGCACTGGCTGTTTTGCCATACCCACTGTAGCCATCACAGGAACCTTCGATACTGTAAGAGAATACGTAGGTGCCTTTGGCTGTGGTGTTGCCACCCATGAACACTTGTTGTGAGACTGCGTAACTTGAGGATGAGCGACCTATACGACTAGTATAAGGACCGAAGGACCTGTTGTTCGGGGACACCATCACCACTGAATGCAATACAGTCGCGCTGACACCTGTGGGCAGGGGAAAGAAGCTGTTGCAGGCGAGAGTGGACTTGGAGTAAGCGTCAAATCGGCCGCCCACCACGCCATTGACTAGACCTCTTGCGAAAGTCAGGCGGGGCATGCCTGGGTGAGGTTACAGAGTGCGGCGATAAGCTGAACTCGAAGGGCAAATCGACGACGCCGATGGCGATAAATGCCTTTGAGCACACGAAACACCT
>NZ_WBSL01000039.1 GCF_009377345.1 Deinococcus terrestris
AAATTTCGTGACTGGTACAACCAGGTCCGGCTTCACTCAGCTCTGGGGTACGCCTGCCCCTGGGCTAAGCTGCTGGAAGCGGCGAAGTCTCGCAACGCTGCTTGAAGGATTTCCTGGAGCAGTACCCCTCGAACGGTGAGGTGCGCCGGGTGGAGGCCTCAACGGTGCACGAATTGCGAGACCAGTTGCACAGCCAGCTCCGTGATCTCGACCCCTATGCCCTGACTGCTATCGCTCGGTTGGTCACCGAGGAGCGTGCAGTCGTCTCGGCGAAAACATGGGGCGTCAAGAGGGTGGGCGTCCTGCAGTTCACCGCGGACGACGAGCCGATGCCGCTGAAGAAGCGGAGTCGTGCTCCAGCTCCAGTGCCGGCCTCGGAGGGACCGGCGGCGGTACAGCATCCGGCCCCCATCTTTGCTGGGCTCGAGGAGTCGGACCGGCTTTAAGGCCATGCACATGAGGGCGGTGGCCGGTGGCCCTCAAGCCCTGGCCGCACCCCCTATCGCCCGGAAGGACGACGGCAAAGTGGCGCGCTTCCTATGCGCGAGGGGCCTCACGAAACGGAGGTGGAGGGGCCAGAAGATCTGAGGCGTGGGCCTGTCGGCAGGTTCCTGGACAGTTGCGATGTCGCTCTGCCGGAGCTGTTTGAGTTTGGTTGAGGGGCTCAACCTCTTCAACCCCTGTCACCCCGACAACTCCCGGAGGGTGGTGCTAACGGATGTCGCCGAGCGGGGTGGCGACGGCGTGCGCGTCCTCGATGGGGGTCCGTCAGGGAAGCTGCGTCTGCTCGCAAAAGGACTAGTACAGCGTTTTTGAATTTGTCATAGTAGGGCATGAGCCGTCCTCTTCGCTATCCAGTGACTTTGAGTGCTGAGCAAGAACAGACTCTGCACGGCATGACCATGAAGGGCAGTGGCAAGGCGCG
>NZ_WBSL01000040.1 GCF_009377345.1 Deinococcus terrestris
TGGTTGTGGCAAGTTGTTGGCGCGCAGGAACCAGAGGGGCCCTGGAAGGCAGGTGGCCTGAAGTTCAGGCCACCTGCCACACGATCTCTTGCCACGTTCTGAAGGCGACCTGCTGATGGTGACGGCGATGGCGAGCGGAGACGGTGGAGCGAGCGGGGTGGTGAAGGTTCGCCAAGCGGGCGTGCAGGTCGAGAAAGCCTTGCGCGCGTCGTCGTGAACGGAAGCCGCGCTGCTGACGTTCCTGCCGCCGGGTGGGTCGGTGAGACTGCTCCACCAGGTTGTTGCAGCGCGCTGTGGACATCACCTGGATGTGCTCCACGCTGTGGAGCACGGAAAGTTCGCGCAGAGCTGCGCCGTAACTCCAGAGCTTGTCGGTGTGAATGACCTCCGGCACGTCATATTCCCCCAGCAGCCGCTGGAAAAACGATCTGGCAGCCGCGGTGTCACGGTGTTGCTGAAGGAGAACGTCCAGCACGGCGCCATGTTCGTCCACGGCCCGCCACAACCACTGTTTGACCCCGCCCACGTCCACGCACATCTCGTCAAGGTGCCACCGGGAACCCCGTCGGGGTTCCCGGTGGCGCAGCCCCTGGGCAAACAGGTCACTGAACTTGATGCACCAGTGACGGATGGACTCGCGGGTGACGGCGATGCCCCGTTCCAGCAGCAGTTCTTCGATGTCCCGATAGCTCAGCGTGAAGCGGTGGTAGAGCCACACAGCGTAGCCGATGACCGCGAGGGGGAATCGGTAGCCGGGAAGCTTCTCACCACTGTGCACCGCGTCACCCTACCCCAACAACTTGCCACAACC
>NZ_WBSL01000042.1 GCF_009377345.1 Deinococcus terrestris
CAGGACGATCTGCTCCTTGGTGTCCGTCGGCCAGTTTTTCCGTTGCTTCCCCATACTTTCCCTCCAGTGTGCCCGACCCTCGCAAGGGGGCGGGTGATTTTGGAAGGATTTCCTGGAGCATTACCCCGTTGTCCGTGAAGATGGCGGCTGGCTGAGCGCGCTTAGCCAGCACTGTGTCGAGGAGCCGCACCACGTCGGTGCCAGTGATCGACGTGCCTATATGCATCCCCACGTTCTCGAGGGTGAAGTCGTCCACGACGTTCAACACCCGGAATCGCTGCCCCGAGGCGAGCTGGTCGGACATAAAGTCCATGCTCCACCGCTGATTGGGTCCAGGAACGGAGGGTTTCTGGACACGCTCCCCAGCGTTCAGTTTCTTGCGGACCTTGCGTCGCACGGTAATGCTCCAGGAAATCCTTCCAAAATCACCCGCCCACTTGCGAGGGTGAGGCATTCTGGAGGGGAATCATGGGGAAACAGCGGAAAAACTGGCCGACAGACACCAAGGAGCAGATTGTTCTGGC